>CAZULX010000135.1:0-3882 GCA_964621335.1 uncultured Streptomycetaceae bacterium | reverse complement strand
ATCAAGGCGTGAATCGCGACGGTGCGCCCCGTCGCCGGCTCCATCGCGGGCGGATAGTTGCCGACCGGCGCGGCGGGAGTCCGGTCGGTGCCTCCCAGCATGCGCTCGACACGCGCTTCGGTCGGTGTGACGACGGGAAAGCCGTCGGACCAGTGCTTCTCTAGAAAGAACTCGAATTCGTCGATCATTGGCTGGCGAGCATGGAAGCGGAAGACCCTGCGACCGCGCTATTATAGGAGCCACGGATTCGAGGAGATTCCAGGGTGGCGAAGAGCGCGCCTTTCAGCGGTTACCACCATCGCACCACGCAGGCGGACGATCCCCTGCTCACGCACGTCGGACCCGGCACACCCGGCGGCGAATACCTGCGACGCTACTGGCATCCGTTCATGCTCGCTCAAGAGCTGGGGGAGCTGCCGGTCGCGGTCAAGCTGCTGGGCGAAGACCTCGTCGTGTTCCGCGACAAGTCGCGCCGTCTCGGGCTCCTGCACAGGCACTGCGCGCACCGCGGCGCCTCGCTGGAATTCGGCATCATCGCCGAGCGCGGCATACGCTGCTGCTATCACGGCTGGCATTTCGACGTAGACGGCACGATCCTGGACACGCCGGCAGAGCCCGAGTCGAGCCGCATCAAGGCCAATTTCTGCCAGGGCGCGTATCACGTGCGCGAAGAGTACGGGCTCATCTTTGCCTATATGGGTCCGCCCGAAGCGGTCCCGGATTTTCCGCGCTACGACACTTTTGCCTTCGCCGACAGCGTCGTCGCGCCGTTCAAGCTGCCGGTCCCGTGCAACTGGCTGCAGATCGTCGAGAACGCGGCCGATCCGATACACAACGCCTTCCTGCACGCGATCGTGAGCCGGCAGCAGTTCTCGCCGGCGTTCAAGGTGCTCCCCGTGCTCGATTTCATCGACACGCCGCTCGGCTTTCTGTCCATGGCGACGCGCAGGGTCGGCGATTTCGTTTTCCTCCGCGCGGGCGAGCTCATCATGCCCAACGTTGCACAGTTTCCGGCCGGTACCAACACGGTGCAAAAGGAGTCGGTGCTCGCGCATCCGATGCTCACGCGCTGGGCGGTGCCGCTCGACGACCACCATTCGTTGTACATCGGGACCGCGCACCTGAACGAATACAGCAACCCGCGCAGCCACGATCCCGACGACTACGGCGTCGAGAAGCTGGCTTTCATCGGACAGACCGGCGACCGTCCGTATCCCGAACGGCAGGCGGAGCCCGGCGACTACGATGCGATGGTGAGCCCCGGCCCCATCGTCAACCGCAAGGCCGAGCACCTGGGGACCACCGATCGCGGCGTGGTGCTCGTAAGGCGCCAGCTCGCGAACGCGATCCGCGCGGTCGAAGGCGGCACGGCGCCGGCGCTGCCGCGGCTTTATAAAGAGGGCGCGTCGGTGCGCACGTACGCGCACGAAACCGTCCTCCGCCTACCGCGCGCCGACGCGCTGTCCGACCCCGCCGCGCTCCCGGAATTCGGGCGCCGCGCGGCGAAAGTCTTCATCGAGATGGACGACGTCGCGCTCGAGCACCGGGACGAAGTCGCGGCGCACCGCGTGAGGGCGGTCCTCGACGAGCTTTGCACCCGCGGCAGGGAGGCGGCCGAGCAGCTTTGATCCGGGCGGCGTTGCAGGCACCCGGGGCGGCGTCGATCACCCCGCAGGACGCGCAAATCGCGCCGTGCATCCCGGGCGGAATGCCACGGGTCCTCGCAGTGACAACCGCGAATAAAGTCGGAGCGCAATCATGTTCAATCGCCGGGTCTTGCTGGTCCTTACTCTCCTCTTTCCCGTCGCGGCCGCGGGGCAGCACGCCTATCCGACCAAGCCGATCCGCGTGGTCGTGCCTTTCGGTCCGGGCGGCGGCGTCGACAATTTCGCCCGGCCGCTCGCGCAAAAACTGACCGATCAGCTCGGCCAGCAGGTGATCATCGACAACCGTCCGGGCGCGAGCAGCCTGATCGGGGGCGCGCTCGTCGCGGGGGCCGCACCCGACGGATACACACTGCTCTGCACTTTCGATTCGCCGCTTTTCATCGCGCCGCTCATCACCAAGAACCCGCCGTACCATCCGCTCAGGGATTTCACTCCGATCATTTCGGCCGCGACCACGCCGATCGTGATCGTCACGCATCCCTCGCTGCAGGTCGCATCGATGAAAGACCTGATCGCCTACGCGCGCAAGAGCGCCACCGAGGTGCACTACGTGACCGCGGGCTCGGGAACCTCGCAGCACCTGACGGGCGAATACCTCGCGGTCGCCACCGGCACGAAGCTCGCGCACATCGCATACAAGGGCGGTGCGGCGGCGATGGGCGACCTCGTGGGCGGCCACGTCAAGGTCGGCATACTGGTGCTCTCCACCGTGCTTCCGCACATACAGGCCGGAAGGCTGCGCGGTATCGCCGTCACCGGCGGGCGCCGCAGCAAGAGCTATCCGGAGCTCCCTACGATCGCGGAGAGCGGCGTGCCGGGATTCGCGATGCCCGAGGTGTCGCTGGCGATGCTGGGACCCGCCAGGCTGCCGGAGGCGCTCGTCAAGCGCCTCAATGCCGAAGTGCAGAAAGCGATGGGCGCGCCCGAACGGATCGGCTACGAGCCGAGGCCGGGATCGGCGGAGGAATTCAGGGCGCAAGGGGTCAAGACGTACGCCATGTACCAGCGCATGGTGAAAGAGACTTCACTTTCGACTCAGAAATGACCCGGGGGAAACCATGAGACTCGCAACCTATACCGATGCGGCCGGCGCGCGCGCGATCGGCGTCGTCGACTCCGAAGGGAAATCCATACTCGGCCTGCAGGCTGCACACCGCGCCGCCTTCGGCGCGGCTAGCCCTGTCTTCGAAGACATGCTCGCGCTGATCGACGCCGGCGACGCGGGCCTCGCGCTCGCGCGCGACGTCGTGAAGCACGCCGCGAGCGCGGCCCACCGCGCGCCGCTCGATAGCGTGAAGCTGCTTGCGCCGGTGCCAGAGCCGCGGCAGATCCGCGACTGCAACAACTTCGAGCAGCACATGCGCGGCGCGCGCATCGGGATGGAAAAGCTCAAGGCGCGGCTCGCAGGCAAGCCCGAGCCCGATGCGAAAGACGTGAACACGACGATCCACCCGGTGAACTACAAGCACATCGTGTTCTACATCTCGAACCGCCTCAACGTCTCGGGACCCGACGCCGAGATCGAGTGGCCGGCGTACACCGAATGGCTCGATTTCGAGGGCGAGATCGGATTTTTCATCGGCAAGCGCGGCCGCGACATCCCGAAGGAGAAAGCGCTCGAGCACGTCTTCGGCTACACGATCTTCAACGATTTCTCCGCGCGCGACCAGCAGGCGGACGAGATGGAAGGGCGCATGGGCCCGACCAAGGGCAAGAGCTTCGACACGAGCAACGTCGTCGGGCCGTGGATCGTCACCCGCGACGAGATTCCCGATTACAGGGCGATGACCGCGACCGTGAGGATCAACGGCGTGGAGCGCGGCAAAGGCACGACCGCGGAAATGATCCACCCCTACGAGGACATCATCGCTTACATCTCGCGCAGCGAAACCCTGCATCCGGGCGAGCTCATCGGCACCGGAACGCTGGGCGGCTGCTGCGCGCTCGAAACCGGGCACTGGCCGAAAGACGGCGACGTCGTCGAGATCGACGTCGACCGCATCGGCGTGCTTCGCAATCGGGTGCGGCGCAAGCGGCAATGATCGAGGGCCGCGCGGAGCTCAAAGGCAGGATCGCCTGGGTGAACGGCGGCGCCGGCGCGGTCGGGGTCGCGGTGTCGGCGGAGCTCGCGCGTGCGGGAGCGCACGTCGTCTTGTCGGGGCGCAACGCCGCAGGGCTCGACGCGGCGATGGAGAAGATCGCGGGCAGCGGCAGC
>CAZULX010000134.1:0-4846 GCA_964621335.1 uncultured Streptomycetaceae bacterium | reverse complement strand
GGTCCAGGCGACGCTCGCGGGCATGGCCATCGCGCTTACCGCCGGCCTCGCGCTCGCGCTCGCAAGGCGCTCGAGTGCGGGCTTTATCTCCTGGCTCGCGGCGGCGTTCGTCGAGTTCGTGCGCTCGACGCCGCTCTTGGTGCAGCTCTATTTCCTGTTCTACGTGCTGCCGGGCGCCGGCGTCACGCTGACGCCTTTCGCGACGGGTGCGCTCGCGCTCGGACTGCACTACGCCGCCTACTGCTCGGAGGTTTATCGTGCGGGCATCGAGAGCGTGCCGCCAGGGCAGTGGGAGGCCGCGAGCGCGCTCAATCTCTCCCGCGGCGATACACTGCGCAGCATCATACTGCCGCAGGCGATCGCCCGCGTCGTGCCTGCGCTCGGCAACTATCTCGTCGCGATGTTCAAGGACACGCCGCTTCTTTCCGCGATCACCGTGGTCGAGCTCCTGCAGACGGCGAAGATGGCAGGCGCCGAGACTTTCCGTTACACCGAGCCGCTGACGCTGGTCGGGCTCATCTTCCTCGTGCTGAGTCTCGCCTGCGCCGCCGGCATACGCGCGCTCGAGGGCCGGCTCGCACCGGCGGTGCGCGCATGAAACCCATCGTTCGCCTGCGCGGGGTGCGCAAGCGCTACGGCGCGCACGAAGTGCTGCGCGGGGTCGATCTCGATGTCGCCGCGGGGCAGACTGTGAGCATCATCGGCCCCAGCGGCTCGGGCAAATCGACGCTGCTGCGTCTTGTCATGACGCTCGAGCGCCCCGATGCCGGCACGCTCGAAATCGACGGCGAGTCGCCGTGGACGCCGGGCGGAAGCACGGCGAGTGCACGAGAGACGGGTCTACGCCGCGCACGCGGCAAAGTCGGCATGGTGTTCCAGCATTTCAATTTGTTCCCCCACATGTCCGCGCTCGACAACGTCATGGCGGCGCCTTTGCGCGTGCTGGGCCTCGAGCGCGCGCAAGCCGAGGCGCGGGCGCGCGAGCATCTCGCGAGCGTCGGGCTCGGGGGCAAGGCCGGACAGTACCCGTCACAGCTTTCCGGCGGCGAGCGGCAGCGGGTCGCGATCGCACGCGCGCTCGCGATGCAGCCGAAGATCATGCTCTTCGACGAGGTCACTTCGGCGCTCGACCCCGAGCTGGTCGGGGGCATCCTCGCGCTCCTGCGCGAGCTCTCCGAGTCCGGCGCGATGACGCTCCTCATCGTCACGCACCACATGAAATTCGCTGAAGGGAGCTCGGACCGGGTACTTTTCCTCGACGGCGGCGTAATCGTCGAGGATGCCGCGCCCGAAGTCATGTTCGGGTCTCCGCGCGACGAGCGGGTGCGGCGTTTCATCCAGGCGGTGTCCGAAGTCGAGGAGGGCAGATGGGCGCGGTGATCTATCCGCTTGCCTCGCTCCTCGCCGGCATCGGTCTCATGCTGATGGGTATCGGCCTCCTCTTCCCGGTGCTCGGCCTGCGCGCCGCAAGCGCGCAGTTTCCGGTGTGGGTGACCGGGCTCGTCATGTCAGCGTATTTCGCGGGCTTCATGCTCGGCACGTTCGTGTGCCCGGCGATCATCCGGCGCGTGGGGCACATCCGCGCGTTCGCGGCCATGGCGTCGATCGCCTCGACGGTGCCGATCCTGCACGCGCTGCTCGTCGACCCGTGGGCGTGGGGCCTGCTGCGGCTGGTGACCGGGGTGTGCATCGTCGGGCTGTACATCGTCATCGAAAGCTGGTTGAACGCACTGGCGCCGAACGCGCAGCGCGGCAAGGTTTTCGCGATTTACATGGCGGTGACGCACGTTGCCATGGCGTTGGGGCAGTTCCTGATTCTGGTCGGTGACCGGCTCGGTTTCG
The DNA here is from genome assembly GCA_964621335.1 of uncultured Streptomycetaceae bacterium. Taxonomy (GTDB): domain Bacteria; phylum Pseudomonadota; class Gammaproteobacteria; order Burkholderiales; family SG8-41; genus JAQGMV01. Next base: position 3,004 of record CAZULX010000134.1, on the reverse strand, counting down.
TTCCGTTCGCACTCGCTTCGGTGCTCTTCTCGTTCGCGCTCGTGCCGGTCACGTTGACGCGCGTCAGCCAGCCTGCGCCGGTGGCCGCACCGCACCTCGGCTTGCGCAATCTGTATGCGATTTCTCCCCTCGGCGTGGTGGGCGCCACGATGTCGGGTCTGGTGAATGGTGCGTTTTTCGGCATGGGCGCCGTTTTCGCGCAGCGCGTGGGCTTCTCCGATGCCGGAATCGCCGCTTTCATGAGCGCCACCATCATCGGTGGGGCGGCGCTGCAGTGGCCTATCGGCCATCTGTCGGACAGCCGCGACCGGCGCAGCGTGATGTTCTGGGTGTGCGCCATCGGTGCGGTGCTCGCGGCAGGCGGATTCTTCGTCGCGCACTGGTCGGAGCCTGCGCTGATCGTGCTGGGCTTCGTTTACGGCGGGTTCGTGTTCACGGTCTACGGTCTCAGCGTCGCGCACGTGAACGATCTCATAGAGCCGTCGCGGCTGCTGGAAGTCACCGGCGGTCTGCTGCTGCTGTACGGGATCGGCGCCGCGATCGGTCCGACCGCGGCCGGTCTCCTCATGGACGTGGCCGGCCCCGGCAGCCTGATGACCTACTTCGCATTGCTCCTGTGCGCCACTGCGGTCTTTGCGGCTCACCGCCTGCGTGTCGCGCCGCGGGTGCCTGCGGAGGAGCGCAGCGGCTACGTGTCGATGGCCGGCAGCTCGCAGGCCGCGCTGCAGCTCGATCCGCGCGGGGCGCCGGTGGACGAACAGGACCAGATGCCTCGAGGGCATCCGCTTCGTTAACGGCACGACCGCATCGCTCTGAAGGCCCGGCACGAAAAAGAGCCGCGCGGAGCCGGACAGGATTTCCGATCCGCGCCGTTAATACGGGTGTTTCAATGCGTATCGCGCACACCGTGCTGATTCATCCTCCCACACTTGAAGAGCGCGCCGACCCGGACGCAAGTCGGCAGCTCGACCGCGCTACGCGCGCGGCGCGGGTCTTCGCGCAGTGCAGCCGCGCGCGCATACACGCGCGCGACGAGAGGGAATTGCTGAGCCAGCTTTGCCGCATCGTCGTCGACCCCGGCGGCTACGTGCAGTGTTACGTCGGCTATGCGCGCGACGACGCGGGCAAGACGATCGTCCCCGTTGCCGAAGCCGGGTATGAACCCGGATACCTGGCACGCAAGCGCCTCACCTGGTCCGACGATCAGCCGGGCCCCTGCGGGCGCGCGGTCCGGACCGGGAAGCCTTATCTCGCGCGGCACCTCCTGGCCGATCCCGCCTGCGCGCACCTCTACGCGCGCGCGCTCGAGCGCGGCTTTCGGTCGATGATCAGCCTGCCGCTGCGCGTGGACGGCCGCATCATAGGGGGTTTCAGCATTTACGCGCGCGAAGCCGACGCGTTCGACCCGGAGGAGGTGTCTCTCCTCACCGCATTGACCGACGACATCGCATACGGCATCGGCGCGCTGCGCCGCGAGTCGGCCCGCGAAGCGGCGGAAGGGGCGCTGCGCCGGGTCGAGCGCGCGCGCCGCGTGCTCGCCGAGACCGGGCGTGTGCTCATACACGCGAGCGTGGAAGAGGAAATGCTGAGCCGCGTCTGCCGGTTGTTCGTCGAAGCCGGCGGCTACAGGCAGGCATGGATAGGCGCGCCGGCGCGCGGCTCCGCGCTGCCTTTGCGCGCGAGCGCGCACGCCGGATACGGCAGCGCGGACGGCCCGATGGCTACACACGCCCGTGCGGGCGGCGGCAAACCCGGCGGCCTGGCCCGGGAAGCCTTCGAGACCGGGGAGACGCAGGTGGCGCGCAATGTCCGGACCGACCCCGCCTACGCGCGCAAGCGCGCGCGGGCGCTCGAGCTCGGCTATGGATCGTCGATCGCGTTTCCCCTGAGGAGCGAAGAGGCGGTCGTCGGTGTGCTCGTGCTGCATGCGGCGGAGGACGATGCCTTCGACGCGAGCGAGCTCGCGTTGCTGCGCGACGTCGCGGAAGAAATCGGGTTCGGCATCGGGAGTCTGCGCCTGCGCGAGAGCCACTCGCAGGCCGAGGCGAGGCTGCTCGCCAGCGAGCGAAGGCTGACCGCGGCGGCCGAAATATACCGGGCGACGTTCGATCACGCGCCCGTCGGCATCATGCACAACGCCGCCGACACCGAAGCCGTGCTCAAGGTGAACCCGAAGCTGTGCGCGATGCTGGGCTACTCGGAGGAGGAGCTGCTCGGGCTCAGGGTCGAAGACATCATCCATCGCGAAGACCTCCACGCCGACCGGCCCAAGTACCGGCAGCAGATGCTCGACGGGAAGCTCGACACGTATTCCTCGGAGCGGCGCCTCGCGTGCAAGGGCGGACGCCCGCTCTGGGTGTATCGGACGATATCGCTGGTTCGCGACGCGTCCGGCGTGCCGTCGTATTTCATCCGCATGATGGAAGACATCTCGGAGCGCAAGCGCGCCGAGGAAGCCATTTCGGTCGAGCGGGCGCTGTTGCGCACGGTCGTGGACACCATACCGGAGCGCATTTACGCGAAAGACCGCGAGGGGCGCTTCCGGTTTCAGAACGTCGCCAACGTGAAAGCCCACGGCGCAGCCGCGGCCGGCGAGCTCATCGGGAAAACGGTCTTCGACGTCTTCCCGCCCGAAGTCGCGGCCCGCATGGAAGCCGAAGACCGGGCGATCATGGAGTCGGGCGTGCCGATCATGGACCGCGAGCGCATGGTCTCCATCGAGGGGGAGAAGCCGCGCTGGATAGCGAGCACCAAGGTCCCGCTGCCCGACGGCAACGGCAACATCATCGGCATCGTCGGCGTGAGCCGCGACATCACCGACCGCAAGCGTATCGAGCAGGAGCTTACGCACCTCGCGCATTTCGACGTGATCACGGGGCTGCCGAATCGCGCGTCGTTCGGCGAGCGGCTGACCGAAGCGCTTGCCTACGCGCGCACGAACGGCTGGACGACCGGGGTGATGTTCCTCGATCTCGACCGCTTCAAGGACGTGAACGACACCCTC
>CAZULX010000133.1:0-14137 GCA_964621335.1 uncultured Streptomycetaceae bacterium | reverse complement strand
GGGGCAGCCGAGCGCCGCGGCGTCCGCGATCTGGCGCGCGGTGATTTCCTCGCAGCGGCACACCATGGTCTCACCCGCGGGCATCCGGAACGCCGGCGCGGGCCGGTAGAGGGCGTCCAGAAAGGCGCGTCCGCGCAGCGCGCGCTTAAGGTCGCGGCGCGCGCGCCGCTCCTCGCCTTCGGGCGCGGGCCGGCCCAGCGCTCGCAGCGCGGCGATCGCGGCCAGCATGCCGCGGCTTTCAGCGGCCTGCGCGCCGGCGATACGCGCGCCATCGCCGGCGATCGCAATGCCTTCGACCGGGGAATTGCCATAGCCGTCGAGCACCGGAACCCAGCACAGCTGCGCCTCGTCCCAGCGATGCTCGATGCCTGCCGACATCGCGAGATTCACATTGGGCGTTATGCCCTGATGCAGCAGGAGGGTATCGACCGGCATGCCGCCGTGCGTCCCGTTGCTCGTGTACTCGACCGCCGTGACGCGGCCATCGCCGAGCGCGCGGAGCGAGCTCACGCCGGCTACGACGCGAACCTTGCGCTTCACTTCGCGCATCAGCGCGAGACCCTCTCGAAAGTAATTCGAGAAAACGAAAGGCAGCAGGTGCGGCAAAGCGCGCGTGCGGCCCTGTGCGTCAGTCGTATCCAGTATCGCGTCGATTTTCGCGCCGGCGTTCAGATACTGTCGCGCGACCAGCCACAGCAGCGGCCCGCAACCGGCGAGCACCGTGCGCCCCGAAGCGACCATGCCCGAAGCCTTGAGCAGGATCTGCGCGGCGCCTGCGGTCATCACACCCGGCAGCGTCCAGCCTGGAATGGGGAACGGCCGCTCGAGCGCACCGGTGCAGATCACGACTCGACGCGCCTGGACGAGCTGCGAGCCGCCGCCTGTGGAAACGCCGATCTCGCGCTCGCGCGTGAGGCTCCACACCGTAGCGCCCGGCACGTACTGGGCGCCACTCGCGCGAAACGCCTGCACGAGCGCGGCGCCGCCCCAGTAGCTCGTACCCAGCACCGATTGCTTCGCGAGCGGCGTTTCGGTGATGGCGCGATAGATCTGGCCGCCAGGGGAGGGCTGCTCGTCGAAGAGCACGGTCGAGCAGCCGGCTCGGGCGCACGCCGCGGCCGCCGCGAGTCCCGCTGGCCCCGCTCCGACGACGGCGACGTCGTACGAATCGTTTACGGCGGGCGCGCTCATTTGCCGAGCTCGCGCTTGCCGTGCTGCACTTCGACGCGCATGTTTTCACGCACGCGAACGAGGCAACCCTGCCGGTTGCCGACGCCGTCGATGGTGACCAGACAGTCGAAGCACACGCCCATCATGCAGTACGCGCCGCGCGGGGAACCCGACACCGGCGTCGTGCGACAGTGACAGAGACCCGCGGCGAGCATCGCCGCCGCAACCGTGTCGCCTTCGCGCGCCTCGACCGCTTTGCCGTCTATCACAAGGGTGACCGCTGCGCGGGTCTCAGGCTGCAATCGCTGGAACATCGAATCTCCGCGCGCTGAAAGTTGCGAATTCATCCGCGGGTAAGCGCCCCCCGGCGATGTGCGGCGCGAGGAAAAGCGCGTGCGCCGCGGCAAGGGTGACGCCGCTGTGGCACGCGACCGAGAAAGCCCCGCGGCACGTCGCGGACTCGTCGTAGACCGGAAAACCGTCCTGCGTCATGACGCGCAGCGCCGCCCACGTGCGCACGATGTTGAGCGTCGCCAGCTGCGGAAACACCCGCACGGCGCGCTCCGCGAGGAGCGAGATCACCGGCAGGGTGACGGTCGGATCGGCGCCCACCTCTTCCTGCGAATCGCCGATCATGACGCTGCCTTCGTCGGTCTGGCGCACCTTCGACATGGGGTAGCCGAGAAACGGCGCCGTCTTCTCGGTCACTATGAGCTGCCCGCGTTGCGGGCGTACCGGAATCGTGAGACCCACCATCGGACCGAGACGCACGTTGTCGATGCCTGCCGCGAGCACGAGCTTCCCCGCGCGCACTTCGCGCCCCGCGGCGGTCAGACGAAACTCGTCTCCGGCATGATCGATGCGGCTCACGCGATGGCCGGGAAGGTAGGTCGCACCGAGTTGCTGCATGCCGGTGTTGAGCGCGCGCAGCAGCTTCAGCGAATTGCAGTGACCGTCGTAGCGGCTGTAGCTTCCGCCGACGACCTCCGGGCCGATTTGCGGAATCGCCGCTTTCACGCGATCGTGATCGAGCATCTCGTAATCGAAGCGCCGCATTCCCGGCTGGCCCTGGAGACGCTCGAGGAGATTCGCGCGGTCTTCCCATTCCTGCCGGGACAGGACGAGGTTGAATCCGCCCGGACGCTGAAAAGCCACGTCGATCCCCGTCTGCTGCTCGAGCGTGTCCGCGAACGTCGCCCACGCGTCGGCGGAGCGCATCGTCCATTCGGAATAGCGCGGCATGCCGAGGCCTTTGCTGTGCACCCAGACGAGCGCGAAGTTGCCACGCGAGGCCCGGTACGCGAGATCGCCTTCGTCGAGGACCGCAACGCGCTGCCCCGATCGGGCAAGACCCCAAGCGAGCGCCGAGCCGACGAGGCCGCCGCCGATCACCGCTACGTCAAAGTCCTGTGCCGCGGCCTGCATTGTTCGACCTCAGTCCACGGCCGGCCAGATGCGCCGCCCGATGGCCGGCGAGCGCGGCGCGTGAGTCAGCTGCGGCCGCACCCGTCCCATCCAGGTACTCGGGTCGTGCGCTTGCGCTTCGTGCGGCCCGAAGTGCTGCTCGCGCATCTCGAGGGAGACGAACTCGTGAAGGATCGCGTGCTTGTGCGCACCCACGCTCGCGAGCATCTTGCGCGCGCCGATACAACCGGGAAGCCTGGCGAGCAGCGGTAAGCGCTCCTGCGCGTACCAGCCGCCCAGATCGTCCTCGATCGCGGGGCTCGCCGCGTTGTAGTTGCCAAACTGGATCACCGGCCCCGGCGTTCCGTTCGGACCGCGCTTGTCGGCGTCGGGCCCGTCGACGCGAGCTTCCTCCGCGAGGATGCACGCCGACGAATGCTGCCGCATGCGCATGTAGCGTTTGGTCTCGGCGCTCTGACGGTCCGCGAGCTGGCCCGGGCTGGGGTTGAGGAAGGTATGCGCCGTAGCGCCGCCGAAGAACGCGAGATAGCCCCTGTCCGCCTCGAGAGCGTAGTGCGCGGCCCACAGGTAGCCGGGCCGTGAGAGCTTTTCGGGGATGTGAACCTGGTGAAACCAGGTTTCGTACTCGAACCTGTGCCCGTCGTCGAGTCCATACCAGATTGCCCAGATGCCGCGATCCATGCGATCTCCACTCGGCTTATATACTGAATCGATGCTCATCTATTTTGTGATGGCCCTGTCCGCGATCAACTCGATCGCGGTGCGCGGCGCCAATATGGTGCTGGTGCTCTACGCACTGCAGCTCGGCTCCTCTCCCCTCACCGTCGGCCTGCTCGGCGCGACCTTCGCGATCCTCCCCATGTTGCTATCGGTGCCGGCCGGCAAACTGGCCGATCGGTTCGGCTCGCGCTGGCCGTTGATGATAGGCGCTGTGGGCAGCGGCTTGGGCATGCTGGTGCCCTGGTTCGTACCCGGGTTGACGGCGATGTTCGTGGCGGCCGCACTGATCGGGCTGTCGCTCGCCACGATCGCGCCCCTGCAGAACATCGTGGGGTTGATCAGCACGCCCGGGACGCGGGCACGGAACTTCAGCAACTTCAGCCTGATGATGGCGATCGGCAATTTCCTCGGTCCGTTGATCGGTGGATTCTCCATCGAATACGCCGGACATGCCACCGCCTGCCTGTACCTGGCGTTGCTCTCGCTCACGGCAGTCGCGATGCTGGTGATATGGGGAGGCAGGCTGCCCGCCGACCGCGGCAACGTCGCTCACGCCGCAGGCGGCATCCGCGCCATGCTGCGGGAGCCCGGCGTGCGCCGGGTGCTGGCCACGAGCAGCCTGATCAACGTCGGACGCGACCTCTACCAGTTTTATTTTCCGGTTTACGCACACGCCACAGGCTTGTCGGCTTCCGTTATCGGCATGGTTCTCTCGCTCAATTTCGGCGCGGAGTTCGTCATGCGGATGGCCCTCGCGCGACTGCTTGCCATCTACAGAGAAGAGCGACTGCTGGCGTACGCGTTTTTTGTCGGGGCTTTGAGCCTCGCCCTGATTCCCTTCTTCGACAGTGTCGCGATGCTGGCGCTGATCTCGTTCATTTTCGGGCTGGGCATGGGCTGCGGACAGCCCATCATCACCATACTGATGTTCAGCTATTCGCCGAAGGGCCGCACCGGAGAAGCGCTGGGCCTGCGCATGACCATTATCCATTTCACCAAACTGGTCGGACCGGTGGCGTTCGGTTCCATCGGCTCGGCGCTCGGGTTGTCGCCCATGTTCTGGATCAACGCGCTGATGATGGTGACGGGGGGGATCCTGAGCCGCCCGAAGGCGAAAAAGTAGCTTGAAGATATCGACAGTGGCCGCGGAGAATCCGGGTGCCGCCGTGGGAGTTTAGGCGCACGCGCCAGTGATAGGGGCACGTGTCAGGCACATACGTTGCATGAGTGATGGCTTTGCAAGCGAAGGAGGCGCGTCAGTGAACAACATTATCTACATCGTCGGCCTGGTCGTAATCGTCATTGCAGTGCTGTCTTGGTTGGGTTTGCGCTGAGCGAGCACCCAACAGGCCTTCGCCCTCGCAGACGGCGGAAACAGTCTGCTGTCTCGCTGCCTGGCGAACGTTGGTGGGCTCCTGCGGACCGTCGGCCTGCGGCTTGCTCACACATGCGCGGCTTGCAAATCTCCCCGCGTCGTGCAGCCCGGCAAAAAGCAGTTCGGGGAAACAAGGCCGGGCTTTAATGAAGCTCTGACTGCCGCAACGCCGCTGCCTGTTTCGAGTTGATGTTCGTTTAGCGCAGCCGGCGCGGGCCGGTTTGATAATCGCCTCCGGACGCGGAGGCGGCCGGGCCAAGTACGCCTTCGTTTTCATGTGCAGTCATCTCCGCCGCCCAAGTCCTCCTGCACCTTGCTCAGGTACGTGGACAGGTCCGATTCCAGGCTGGACGCGGCGTCTTGTCGAGCGGCACTTGCGTTGTCTCTATCGAGGCGTTACACCCCGCCCACCTTCACGGGCACCTTGCTCCGCCTAAGCTCCACCGGCTCCGGCTGACACTCGTACTGCGGCTTCTCCAGCCTGAGCACCTGGCTCATGGCTGCCTGGACCGTCTGCACGTGCTCGGGTCGGCATAGCGCCTTGTGCATGAGGTCTCGCGACGCCTTCCCGAGGAACCAGCCGAGCGCGGGCGATTCGCCGTCGGGCATCGCGAATTCGAGCGTCCCCTCGCGCGCCTGGTTGTCCTCGCAGTCTTCTTCCATCGTCTCGCGCGCGCCGCCGGCAGCGACATCGGCCAGCGTACGCCGCGCGTGGGTGCCGCGCGCAACGCGCGTATTGAGAAGCGCATCGATCGGCGACATGAGCTCGGGCAGCCACAGGCGCGGCTGATTGCGCAGCGGCTTCTCGGGGTCGCTCGGCGTGCCGGCAGGACGCTCGCCGCTCGTGCTCTGCCCCGGCAGGAAAGCCGAGCATAGGCGCGCGCTGGCGGGATCATTCGTGATGATGATGACGCGCGGCTCGATCTCGATTTTGCTCGCCGCGGCGGAGCGTCCGGCACGCCGGGCGCGGCGGACCACCCGCAGGATGTCGTGCGCGGTCAGCGCGCCGGAGTTCTCGTGGTAGCCGCCGTCGACCACGCGCCCCCACATGTCCGCCTTAGCGCAATCGGTCCTGTCGCCTTTGCAGATCTTGGCCGCGGGGCTCACGTAGGTGAAGCGCGCGCTCAGGTGCACGGCGGAGCTCAGGCGCAGCGTCTGCTTCTCGAGCGCGCCCTGGAAGAGATCGCGCACTTCGGGAAACTCGTTGCTGTCGATGCGCAGCGGCGCCACCAGCACGCGCTCGCCGGTCTCCACTTTCGTTGCGTTGAAAAAGAGGAGCGGCGCCGGAAAGCCCGCCGGCGTGGGTCGCGTCACATCGGTGAACGGCTCAGCGAACGCGTCCTGCGCTCCTTCCGGATGCATGTCGCGCCACGAGCTTTCCCACGCCGACTCAATGGCACGCGCGCGATCGAAGTGCCGGATCGACACCGGGAGAAAGCGCTGCACGAGATCGGGAAAGAGGAGGTACGCGACCACCGGCGACAGAAAGTCGCCGTTAAGGTAATGGCTGATGCACGCGCGCACTGCGTTCGCGTCGGAGGGCGCGCCTTCACACGGCTGTGGAGAGGTGAGCTCCGCCACGAACGCGGCGCCGCCGAGGCTCCCGCCCGAGACGCCGCTGATCGCGAAGACGTGCTGAGAAAAGCGCCCGCCGGTCGCCGCCTCGAGCTCACCGAGTACGGTCGCGGCCCAATAGCCTGCGCGCAGGCCACCGCCCTCAGCGGCGACGATGTAGACGGGAAACTTCGCCTGCCCTTCTGCCACTGCCTTGTGAAATGCCGGGTTCGCGTTCAGCCAGGCGGCGAAGGCGAGCTCGACGGGGCCCGGCGGGCGCGCGCGCGCATCCGACGCGGAGGCTGCGGCAGCCGGGGCGGCCTTTGCGGTGCCGACTGTCCTCGCCGGCGCGGGGAGCGTGCGCACAGCATGGTTGTCGACGGTCGAGGCCGCCACCACGAATAGCACCGGGAGCAGCGCCATCGAAGTAAGGCCGAAAGACTTGGGCAGCAGCACGAGCAGGATGCCGCCGAAGAGCGTCCAGCCGGTGAAGGCGAGCAGGATGATCGGACCGGCGCCGAGCTTACGGGGAAGCTCCACCTCGGACACGACGAATGCGATGAAGAGACCCAGCGCGCCCACCAGCCACGCGAGGAGCCAGGCGACGGTTGCGCGCGGCAGGCGATCCATCTGCTCGGCGGCGGGCCCGGGCACGGTCGAGGCATGGCCGCGCCTCAAGCGCCGTGCCGCCACGCGGGATTGCACGCGGCGGCGTGTGACGACGTAGAGGCCGAAGAGCACCCCGAGCACCGCGATCACCAGCGCCATCCCGGGCTCCTGGAGCTCGCGCCAGAAATGCAGCGCCAGCGCCACGAAGATGACGATGCCGAGAAAGCGCGGCAGCCACGTGCGCACGAAGCGCGGGAACGGCGCATCGGACTCGAGCGCGGCGCTGCCGAAAGGGCGGAAGCGCCGCTCGAGCACCACGCGGCTGCAATACCACGCCGAAGTCGCCCAGATGACGATCGTCACGTAGAACGTGATCTGCCCGTCGACCGAGTCGGCGGTCCACCTGAGGAGCTCGTTTCCTTGCGGCACCCCGGTCATGATCACGAGCCCCGCGACGACCATGAGCACCGGATAGACGCAGAGCCAGCACGCGGCGCCGAGCACGACCATGGCGCTGAGGAAAACACACAGGCGATTGAGACAGCGGTGGAAGGGGCCGCCTTTGGCACGCTCGATCGGGGGCGGCCTCATGCGTGCCCGACCGGGGCGCATCGAGTCCGCACCGCGTGCGGGCGATCAGACACGCGTCACCACCACGTAGACAAACCACAGGTAGAGAACGAAACCCAACGTGAGCGCTGCCGCCTCCGGCGCGCCGTCAGCTCGGAAGAGAAAGATCAAAAATGTCAGGCCAAGCCCCAGAACGAGCGTGACGATTCCTGGGAACAGGACAAGCGACACCTTGCTCAACACCCTGACGGATCGCGACTGCGAACGCTTCCGCAGGGGAGAGTTCAGCTCCGGCGGCGCGCCACTGACGATGAACCGAGCGATATCAGCCCAGTGTGCCTCGTCGTGGCCGGCCCCGTGGCGGCCCTGGATATACTCGATCTGATGTACCGGGCCGCTGCGGCTGGCCTGGCTGAAGCCGTCGTGCCCCGCGCTACCCAGGTTGAACCAGCGCCAGCGCTGCAGCGCTTTCGGGAACAGCGCGACCACCCAGTCCGTCGTGGCGACGTAGTTCAGCACCTTTTCCACCCGCGGCTTCGGCATGTCGGCCGGTCTAGCCGTCAAAGCATTCCAGTCGTAATCGGAGCGCACGACGCTGCCGGCGAAAACGATGCGCTGGAAACGCGCAGCCGGATAATCGTCAAGCGCCTTCGCGGCCAAATACGTGCCGTTCGAATGGCCGACGTAATGAAAAGCAGCCTTCGGAAAGCGTGCGCGAGCCTCGGCATATCGATCCATCAGCCACTCGACTTTCCTCTGACGGGCATACCGAAAAAGAAAGGGCAGCATCGCGAAGTAGCCGTAACTCTCGGTCCATGATTCGAACTTCCGTCCGCTGGGCGCGAGACGCTTGATCGTGCGTGCGATCTTCTGCGTCCAGAAGCCTTTGTCGCGGATGCCGTGCATCACGAAGACGAGATCCGTGACGTCCGGATCGGGCTCTGGCGGCAAGCTGTCCGCCATCTGCTCGCGCGTGATGCAGATGCCGGCAAGCGTCGCGCGATTGGCTCGCAGCACCGTTAGGAATTTTTCAGCGCGTTGGGCAGGTGCGGAGTTCGCCGCTTCCGCAGAGTCCGACATCTCGATCACGTTTCGGTGATTCGAGCGCGGCACTTCGAGGTAGAAATAGGACTGCTCCTGGGGCGCTTTTCCGTACGCGTCGATTGCAAAGTCGACGTTATCGTCAGGCGCCACGTCATCGTCGATCGTGCCGAGCAACTGCACGACGATGAGGTCGGGGCGCGGCCCGTACTCGGGATCCATCAGCGCCAGCCACTGCAGTCGCGTCTGCACCAGAAAGGGCGCACCTTTCCGTATCGCAAAAATGGTCACCCTGCCGCCGAAGAAGACCTCTACTGCAAACTGGAGGATGCTCATTACTACCGTGGTCGCCCAGTTCATGGCCGACGACGCTGACCAGCCGCGATTCATGCCCGCGAGAAGCACTATACGTCTGATCAAGCGCGCCCAGCTGCGCGGCATGTGGAATGACGAAAGCTCGCTCTCGAACGGCGCCGCTACATCCCCATCGGCCGCGCGCTGCTCTCCGAACGCGCCTATAAGCAGCCTGCGCGCCAGAACAGCGCCCATGCTATAGCCGACGATCGTAACGCTTTGATACGGGGAGGAAGCCGCACTGCGTTCGGCGACGAACTCGTCTATATTCCGCAGCAGGTCCGCAACGATCCGCGGCGCAGGGACAGTACAGCGGAGCTTGCCAAAGAACGGAAGCTTTGGTGCATAGATATCGGCATCGGGCTGCGCAGCGCGAATGACTCGCCGCACCGCACCCATGCGATCGCCCGCGCTCGCGTAGCCATGCAGCACAATGACCAGCGTGTCCCGAGCGCGGCCCTTCTCGAGATGATCCCATTGGGTCTGCATCGTACCCGTTACCTCCATGGATGCCTATAGGACGCCTGTGTGGCGGAGCACCCACATCCCCGCGCGGCGCTTCATCGGGCGCATTTTCTGGAGGCTCGATGCGCTCCGGCAGTCTGCGCCAAGGCTCGTCGCGCCGAGCGCGGCGTCCGGCTCTGCGCACGGCTGCGCTCGCGTCACCGATTGTCGAGCCGTGGATCAGGTAGCGCCCACGCTCGTCGTCCCACACGTGATGGTGCGGATCGATGATGGGGAGCTCGGGCTCAAGCGCCTCCTTCGGACGACAGCGCGGGCGCTCTGACGGCACGAGTCGTGCAATGGCGTATGTGACCGGTCGGCGAGGCGAGAACCGGCGCTGCGCGCCATCGGTTTACATCCGAGCCGAGGCCCGGCTGTCCTTGGGACTGCGCGGGTAATTCAGAACCCGGCGTGAGAAACCGCTACGGCGTGTCCTTTTCGAAGCCGAAGTGCGTATATCTCGGCTCGACATTCCGCCGATTCGTGCCGCCCTGGAGGGTGTAGCCGCTTGCAATCCACGTATGCCCGTACGGGGCATGCGCGCGGCAGGTCAGGTAGTCGCCCCATGTCGCCGTCGTCGGCGAATGTGACGCTACCGCGCTGAACATCGTCTTCCATGTGCCCGCCGCATCGTCCCGCAGGCCGACCACGTGGCTGGGATGCCGGCCCGGGCCACCGTAAAACGCCGTAAAGCCGAGCTCACCACGTTCGTTCGGGCTCGCGGCGGGATACGCCCACGCGTTCTGGTTGCTCCAAATGTCGGGCTCGTCCAGCACCTGCTTTGTCGTCTCATCGATCCTCACGACCCGCGCGTACGAATGCGGCCGCCCGTTGCGAGTGCCGGCGGTCCACATGAACCCGATGCGGTTTTGCGCGACCCATGCGCCCGTGATGCGCGGGTCGACGCGCCCGAGCCAGTTGACGCCGTTGGGCGCAATCGACGCGAAGTTCCCGGCAGTCCACGGTCCTACGTTCACATTCCACGAGTTGATCTGGTTTCCTGCATCCTGCCAGCTGAACACGCGCAACTGGGTGGTCGAGTTATGACTGCCGAAATACATCGTCTGTCCGGCGCCCTGCGTCAGTCGGATCGACCCGTTATTGGTAGTCGACCACCAGCTGAAGCCCAGGGTGCCGGCATCGGCGATGGTTTCGAGCGGGAACTTCATGACGGCCGCACGCTGCCACTGATCGGTCGCATTGAAGACATTGAACGTCAGCCACAGATGATCGTTCGTCAGCGCTGCGTCCGGATAGTCGAACCAAAGGTTGTTCCACTGGCCATTCAGGGTGGCAGGCGCGATGTCCCACCAGTACCACGCGCCGGCGTTGAAGTTCTGGTTGCGACTCGCTGCGATGCGGAACACGTTCGTTCCGTTCGAGCGGATGTATTGCAGGATCCATATCCAGAGCTCGCGGCGACGATCGTGAACCACCAACTGGTCGCAGCAGAATCCGCCGGCTGCGGAGGGCAGGCTGTTGAATGGGTCGACATGGGTCCATGTCGCGCCGGAGTTCGTCGATCGGCTCGCGTACCAATTGCCCGTCATGTAGACCTGAGGACCCGAGGCCGCGACGGCAGGCTCACCGATAGTGGAAGTATCCTCGCTCGTCGCTGCGTCAGGCAGACCTACAGTCCGAAACACGCGCAGGTCATTGGCAGCCATTAGCGCCTCCTCTTGGCGGCGGAGGTTTTCCTCGATCTTCTGGTCGGGGTCTTCTTCCCTGCGGACGGGGTCTTACGGCCCGGAGAGGGCCTCGCCGGGTCGGTCGGCCGGGACGCCGCCGAGCCCGCGCGAGAGGCCGCCCGTCGTGAGGCCGCGCGACCTGTATCCTTGAGCGGCGGACCCATCGGCTTGCGCGGGCCCATCATGCGCTCGTTTCGGGTATCGAGGTCCGGCTTTTTCGACGATCTCCCCGCTCGTCCTGTGGAACGGGTCGGGCGGCCGACTTTAGTAGTTTTCGCCGCCTGTGTTGCGTCGGGTTTCCGCGCTGACTCTGCCATGACGTGATCCTCCTTGTCAGTGGGCGTCCCTACCCGGCATTCGTACGACGTCGGGAAGTCTGGATAACCGTGGAACGCCTGTCAAGCGGCGACGCGATCAAGGGTGTCTTTAGCGCATAGGAAGTTCAAACCACCTTTTCCACTGTCCGCAACTATATCGGCGGTTGATGTCGACCTCGGCGCGCGAGGGCAGGGCCGATCGCTTGGGCCGGATCAGGACTCTATTTCAAGATCGCCGTGTTGCTGGGGAGAAAAGCATGACCGATACGGATCTCCTCATTTCGGCGTTGTCGTTTCTGATGCTGGTCGGCTTGGCCGGGACCGTTATCAAATTTCGCAAGATGAAATGAAACAGGGCCGCCCTCGACCCGCTATGCGCCTCCTGCCCGCCCTACTCACGCTGCTGGTCGTGTTCTCGCCGCATGCGCGGGCTGACGCGATTGCGGACGCCATCCGTGGCGGCGGCGTGGCCCTTCTGGTACGGCATGCCACGGCTCCGGGCACCTTCGATCCCGAAGGTTTCAAGCTCGACGATTGCTCAACGCAGCGCAACCTGTCGGTCGAAGGGCGTGAAGAGGCGCGACGCATCGGCGCCGAACTGAAGCGCCGGGGCCTCATACCCGGCGAAGTGCTGACCAGCCAATGGTGCCGCTGCCGTGACACGGCGACTCTGGCTTTTGGTGCGGCACGCGACTGGCCCGCGCTCAACTCCTTCATCCGCGCCCGCGACAGCGGGCCGAAGCAGATTGCCGAAGTGCTTGCGCGCATCGCGAAGATCAAACCAGGGGACAAACCGTTGGTGCTGGTGACGCACCAGGTCATGGTGACGGCTCTCACCGGCGTGTATCCGCAGTCGGGCGAGGTCGTGGTGGTAGCGGGCGGGCGCAAGGACGGCAAGGCGGGCCTGAAGGTTGTCGGCACCATTAAGCCGGTCGCGCCGAAATAGGCCGTCCGGATATCCCGCCGGAGTGACGCGCGTCGAGCAGATTGCGTAACGCTACGAAGGCGCCGCGCACAGGCCCTAGCGCAGCAAGCCCACCAGCTCCGCAACTTTCTTCACCTCACGGAACCTGCGGATCACCTTCATGCTCGCTTCGCGGTTGCCGCCGGAGAAGTTCGCATACGGCGCGAGGGCGCGGTACTTCGATTCGACGTCGGCCCAGCCGATGCCGAGCATGGCGGCGCCGCGCGGCGCGTAAGGCCGGACTCGCTAGCAATTAGTCTGATGTTAACGCTTCGGTGCCGGCCCCGGGACTGTCGACTTCACCGACTGCCGCTCCCGGTAGCGCGCAACGATGGCTTCGATGCTCGGGCGCCCACGCCATTCGAGAATCCCCTTCAGGTATTCGCCACGTGCGTCGACATAATCCAGCGTGCAGATGAGTGCGATGTCCTGAATGCTGAACACGCCTGGAAAGAAACCTTCCGCAGTCGCTCGCTGCTCCAGCCAATCAAGGCACGAATGAAACCGGCTCTGTTGCTTGCGGCCGTAGTCGAGCGCTTCCACGTCGATGCCGTTCTCCTTCCAGTAGCGCAGATTCACCATCGTATCCGCCGCGTCGTTCAGCACGATCAGCGTCTTCGCATCCTCCCAATGGTGCGCGGATCGCGTCATTTCGCTGGCGAGCGGCGGCGCAGTAGCGTCGGGCGCATTGCCGCGGTAACTGCGTAACAGATAATCGATGATAAGGTCCGATTCGAACAGCGTGAGATCGCCGTCGATCAGCACCGGCACCTTCAGCACAGGGTTGATTGCAGCGAAGCTTTCAGGGGACCGTTGCCGGGATCTGCCTTCCACTCGGGGCTCGTAGGCGAGGCCCTTCTCCGCGAGAACGATGCGGACCTTGCGCGAGAAAAAAGAGCCGGGCGTGAAGTGCAAACGAAGCATGCCACCCTCCGCATTCAGTTGACCCCTGGCCTAAGGCGCGTCGCGGTGCCTCCCAAGTCTTGTCCATTGTATAGAATGGCTCGCCCGCATTTTCGGGGACGCGTCTTAAACGACCCCACGCACACGCCGCAGCGCGCTCACAACGTCACGAGTGGATACGCATAGAGCACGTCACGCGAAGTGGCGCTGTTGGCCGAACTCTGCCGGTTGACGACCGCCCCTGATCGGTAGCAGATCCAGGCTGTCGCATTGCGGCTTACTTGGCGCTGCCGCTCTTGAAGAGCTGTCGAAGCTGCTGTCTGAAGCTCGCTGAATCTTCGTGCCCGTGTACAGCCACAGCATGCTGCACAGCCGCCTCCAGAAGCTCGTCCTCGCTGTCAGCGCTGAGCGCGAGCGTGCATTTGCTCTCGCTCGGATATTCTCGACAATCGATGTATTTGCGCGCCATGTATCCTCCTGCTGTTAAGTCGCGCGGCTGGCCATCATTTCTTCGCGTAGTTCGACGCGCCGAACCAGTCGACCACGACAACTTCCTCATCACCGACCACCCAGGCATCGTGTCCTTTTGGCAATGACGTGATGTCGCCAGGCCCGGCGATGAACTCCGCACCGTCGTCCATACGAATCGCCAGTTTTCCCGACACGTGATACTGAAAATGTGGCGCTTCACAGCTGGAAGTCTTAGCGATCGGCTTCACGTCCGTTGACCAGCGCCAGCCGGGGCGAAAGACGAGACGTCCCACCTCAGCACCGCCGATACGAACAATCTCCGCCTTACCATTCGGGAAGCTGCGGGTTTCCTCCGGTTTGTTGAACGTCTTATGCTCGGTTATCTGCTCGTGCGTGTGCATGTTTGTGTTCCTCTGAGGTATAGATGAACAAACAGCGGCCTGCTTCGGCGAAAAAGGAGCCACGCTCCAAG
>CAZULX010000132.1:0-4204 GCA_964621335.1 uncultured Streptomycetaceae bacterium | reverse complement strand
GAAACGGAGCCGCCCTTTCGCCGATGCGAGGATCGACGGAATCTGCGCTGCGGCGATGGCGATGTACGCGTAGTCCACGGGCTCGGGCGTGTCGGCGAGGCCTTTGTAGGCCGGCAGCCCGTCGATTTCGCTCGCGGTCGGGTGTATCGGATAGATCGCGCCCCGGTAGCCGAACTCGCGGATGCGGCGGATGAAGACGTTCGGGAGCGCGGTGCCTTTGGTCGAAGCGCCGATCACCGCCACGGTCTTCGGCGCGAAGAGGGGCGTGAATTCGGCGATGCAGTCGTGTGCGCTCATGTCAGTATGAAACGCGCATCGACGGCGACCGCGGCGGTCTCCGACACGATCAGCGGATTGATGTCCGCTTCGCCGATGTCTTCCGCGTGCTGCATGAGCAGCCCGTTCTCGCCGCCGATCTTGAGCAGCACGTCGACGATCGCCTCGCGCGATGCGGGCTTCTGACCGCGAGCGCCTTTCAGAACTGCGGCGCCCTTGAGCTCGTCGATCATTTCCTCGGCATCGAGGCGCGTGATCGGGCAGATGCGAAACGCGACATCCTTCAGCACCTCGACGAAAATTCCGCCGAGCCCGGCCATCACGAGCGGGCCGAACTGCGGGTCGCGCAAACCGCCGACGACCATCTCGTGGCCCGCCGGCGCCATTTCCTCGATCAGCCAGCCCTCGACGCGCGCGGATGTGATTTTCGGGGAGGCGGCCATTGTGCGTATCGCATCTCGCACTTCGTCCGCCGACCGTAAGCCCACTTTGACGCCGCCCGCATCGCTCTTGTGGAGGATGTCGGGCGAGACCACTTTGACGACGACCGGCAGCGCGATGTCCTTCAGCGCGCGCTCGACGTCTTCCGGCCCCTGCACGACGGTCGTTTTCGGCACCGCGACGCCGTAGTGCGCGAGCAGGGCCTTGCCCGCAGCTTCGTCGAGCGCCGGGCGTTTCTGCCTGCGCGCTTCCGCGATGACGTTGCGTGCGTCCATCAGTAGCTCGTCGGCCAGGTGCGCATGAGGTGCTGCCCCACGCCTCGCGTGATCCGGAGCCGGTAGACGTCGAGCATGCGGATCAGGTAATCGCGCGTCTGCTCGGGCCGTATCACCGCCTGCGCCGCGTATACCGAGGCGAGGCCCCACACGTCCGAGCCCTGGCGAATCCTGTCGAAAGCATCCTCGAAGCCCGGATCGCCCACGCCGACCCCGTGAACGATCTTGGTCGCGAACTCGGGGCTCATGAAGCTCACTTCCGCAGTGGGCCACGCCGCCACGTCGTCGGAATGCCTGCCGCCGCCCATGCACACGTAGGCGCGGCCGTAGCTCTTGCGCACGATCACCGAGATGCGCGGCACCGTCACCAGCGTCATCGCATTCATGAAGTTCATGATCTTGCCCGGCGCGCCGGCGCGCTCCGCATCGGTGCCGACCTGGAAGCCCGGCGTATCGACGAGGATGACGAGCGGCACGTTATACGAATCGCACAGCACCATGAAATCGACGAGCTTGCGGCACGCGTCCGCATCGAGCGCGCCGCCGCGGTGGAGCGGGTTGTTCGCGATCACGCCGACGCTTTTCCCTCCCAGGCGCGCGAGCGCGGTGACCGCGCTGCGGCCGAAGCGCGGCTTCAGCTCGAACGTGCTGTCCTTGTCGACCACTGCCTTGATGACGCGGCGCATGTCGTACACCTGCGTGCGGCTCTCGGGAAGGATCGAGAACACCTGGTCCATTTCCGCGCCCGAGCCCGCCGGCACCGGCGCGTCGGGCGGGGCTTCGTTGTGGTGGCTGGGCATGTAGGAGAGGAATTTGCGCAGCGATTCGAAAACCTCTTCCTCGCGATCGACCACCTGATCGATGAGACCCGTCACTTCCGCGTGCAGCCGCCAGCCGCCGAGCTCTTCGGCGGTGACTTTCTCGCCCAGCGCCATCGACACCAGCCGCGGGCTCGACACTGCGACGGTCGCGCCTTTCTGCATCACGCTGAAGTCCGAGCAGCACACGAGCCACGTCGAGGAGCCGAAAGAAGGCCCGAGCGCGGCTGCGGCCATCGGCGTCTCGCGCGTGCGCCTGAACTGCGTCGGGTCGTTGCCGAGGAGCTGACCCATGCCGCGCGAGCCCATGGCATCCGGCAGGCGCGCGCCGGTCGATTCGCCGACCACCACGAGCGGCATGCCGCGCTCGGTCGCGGTGCGCTTCATGTGTCCGATCTTCTTGCTGTTGGTCGCGCTGGTCGAAGCGCCTTTCACGGTGAAATCGTTGACCACGATCGCGACATCGCGGCCGTCGATCCTGCCGTAGCCCGCGAGCTTGCCGTCGGTCGGCGTCTCCTCGGCCTGCTCGGGGTATACGCCCGAAGTGCCGAACAGACCCGACTCGATAAAGCTGTCCTGGTCGACCAGCGCGGCGATGCGCTCGCGCGCGTTCCATGCTCCCGCGGCTTTTCTCCTGGCGTATTTCTCTTCCCCGCCCCCGGCGAGGGCTTTCGCGCGCCGCGCTTCGTATTCGTTCAGCAATGCTTCGAATGACATGGTTTCCTCTCAGATATCTTTTAACGCGGCGACGAGCGCCGGCACGACCTTGCGGTAGTCGCCCACGATGCCGAAGCGTGCGGACCTGAAAATCGCGGCCTCGGGGTCGGTATTGATCGCGACGATGGTCTTCGCATTGCCGCAGCCTGCCATGTGGTGCCCTGCGCCCGAGATGCCGACGGCGAAGTAGAGGTCCGGGGTGACGGTCCTGCCGGTGAGGCCGATCTGCCACGAGTGGGGGACCCATCCCAGGTCGCACGGGACGCGGCTCGAGCCGACGACGCCATCCAGCACGCCGGCGAGGTCTTCGAGCATCCGGAATCCCTCCGGGCCTTCGAGCCCGCGTCCACCGGCGACGACGATCTTCGCATCTTCCAGCCTCTTCGCGCCGGAGGCGTCGCGTTCGCGCGCGATCAGCCGGGTGCGCGGCCTCACCTCCCGCGGTATCACACGAACGATCTCTCCGCGCCGTCCGGCATCGGTCTGTGCGGCTCCGACCCCGGCTTTGATCGTCGCCACCGCAGGCGCGCACGCAAATGAAACCGTCTCGCGCACGTTGCCGCCGTAGCACGGCCGCGTGAACGAGAGCCTGCCCGACTCGACTGCCGCGCCGACGCAACCGGTCGCTACGGCGCTGTTCAACCTGAACGCGAGCCGCGGCGCGAGGTCTGCGCCGGCGGGCGTGTGTCCCACGAGCACCGCGCGCGGCGCGATCTCGCGCGCGAGATGCTCGACGTTCGGGAGCCAGATCTCGCCTTCGTACTCGTCCTCCGCGACCTGGCAGAAATAGATGCGGTCGGCACCGTGGGCGATCAGGTCGGCGGCCGCGGCGCTGCTCCGCGCGAGAAGGACGGTTGCGACTTCGCCGTCGGCCAGATCGCGCGCGAGCCCGAGCAGCTCCCGCGTCAGCGGAGAGGCCTCGCCGTCGCGCAGCTCGGTGACGACGAGGATGGCGGTATCCGGCATCGGCCGCGCCCTAGAGCCTAGACCAGCCGCGCTTCGCGCAGCGCGCGAGCGAGCGCGGCGGCTTGCGCCGCCTCGTCGGCTCCCGCGATGAGCTCGCAAACGCTTTTGTTCGACGGCACGAAAAGCCTTTCGCGCACCCGGCGCGACGCGATGCGCTCGATGTCCGGTCCGGTGAGACCGATGTCCGCGGCCGAACGCACCGCGAGCGGCTTGCGCGCGGCACGCATGGTCTCGCGCAGGCTGGGCTTGCGCGGCTCGCCGAGCTCGTTCGACACCGTAACGAGCGCCGGCAGCCCGGCTTCCAGCGTCTCGAAACCGTCCGCGAGCACGCGCTCGACCCGCAAGGTCGTTCCGCTGACCTCGACCTTGCGCGCGAAAGTAATCACGGTGAGATCGAGGAGCTCCGCGATCCCGCAACCCGCCACCCCTGCGTCCCAATCCGCCGCCTGGCGCCCCGTCAACACGAGATCGACTGCGTCGAGTTGCCTGATCGCGTGCGCGAGCGCGAGCGCCGCCGCTTCGCTGCCGCATCCTTCGAGCGCCGCGTCGCTCACGAGGATCGCTTCGTCCGCACCCATCGCGAGCGCGTGCTTGAGCGTGTTGCGCGCGCTATCGGGGCCGACGCTCACCGCGGTGATCTTCGCCTGCCCCAGGCTTTCCCGCACGCGCAGCGCGGCTTCCAGCGCCTGCTCGTCGAAAGGGCTCATGACG
>CAZULX010000131.1:0-6154 GCA_964621335.1 uncultured Streptomycetaceae bacterium | reverse complement strand
TCGTGGCGGCCGCTTTCGACGACCCGTCCGCGGTCGAGCACGAGGATGCGGTCGGCCGCGATCACGCTCGACAGGCGATGGGCGAGTATGAGCGTCGTGCGCGCCTGCATCAGTCGGTCGAGCGCCTCCTGGATTACGGCTTCGTTCTCTGCATCGACCGATGAGAGCGCCTCGTCCAGTATCAGGATCGGCGCGTCGCGCAGGACCGCGCGCGCAATCGCGAGGCGCTGGCGCTGACCGCCGGAGAGCCGCGTCCCGCGCTCTCCAATCACCGTCCGGTAACCGTCCGGCAGCGCCAGGATGAAATCGTGAGCATTGGCCGTGCGGGCCGCCGCTTCGACCTCCGCCATCGTCGCATCGGGCCGGCCGAGGCGCAGGTTGTCCTCGATCGTGCCGTAGAAGAGATAGGTGTCCTGCGCGACGACGGCGATGCGCAGCCGTACCTGCTCGGGGTCGAGACCCCGCAGATCGTGGTCGCCGATGCGCACGGTTCCGGCCTGCGGATCGTAGGAGCGGAGCAGCAGGCGTACGATCGACGACTTGCCCGCGCCGCTCGCCCCCACGATGCCCACACGCTCACCCGGCGCCACCGCAAAGCTCAGGCCTTCGAGCGCGGCGTCACGCCCGCCCGGATAAGCGAATCGCACGTCTTCGAACGCGATCCCCGGCGGGTTGGCGGACCGGGCGGGCGCGGCCGATCCGCCCGCCGGAGCGGATCCTTCCTCGTCGAGCAGGGCACGGATGCCCTCCGCCGCCGATTGCCCCGTCATGCCCTGGTGCAGCACCGTGCGCAGGTCGCGCAGCGGCCGGAAGATTTCCGTGCCGGCCATGAGCACGACGAGCAGCGCCGCCATGCTCATCGAGCCCTCGGTCACGCGATACGCGCCCAGCGCGAGCGCCGCAGCCGCACCCACGGCCATGCCGAGATCGGTGACGCCGCGGGTGAGCACGCTGACTGCGAGCACCCACAGGGTCTTGTCCGAAAGCGCTCGCGCCTTGTCGGCGAGCATGCGACCGTACGCTTTGCCCTGACCGAATGCTTTCAGCGTCGGCAGGCCCTGCATGGCGTCGAGAAATTCTTCGCCGTAGGCTTTGAACGCCTGCTGCCGCGCGATCGCCGCCTGCCGATTCTGCCGATGAACGAGGCTCGGAAGTATCAGCGTGAATATCGCCGCCGCCAGCATGACGCTCGCAACGGGCACGTCCCACCACATCATGAACGCGAAAATGGCGAACGGTGCGCACGCGGAGATGAAAAGCTGCGGCAGGTACTGTCCGAAGAAAGTCTGCAACTGCTCGACGCCGTCGACCATGGAAAGCATGACACCGCCGGTGCGCTCCCCGGCGAACCAGCCCGGTCCCAGCGCCACGATCTTGTCGAAGAGGCGTGCGCGCAGCGTTTCCTGGGCCTGCGCGGCCGTGCGGTGCGCGACCACGGTCCGTGCGTGCTCGAGCGCCGCACGCAGGAGGATCGCGAAAGCGACGCCGGCGAGCGGCCACGTGAGCTGGGTCCATGGTGCGCCCTGAAAAATCAGTGCGAGGAACCAGCCGAGAAAGGCGAAACGCGCAATGCCCGCCGCGAGCGCGAATAAACCGAGCACGACCGCGAGGGCGATGCGTCCGCGCAGACCCTGCGTCATCCGCCAGAGTTGGACATCGAAATACATCAGTACCCCAGCTCCCTCATCCAGCGTTGCTCCCCGTTTTCTATATCATGAACATCCGGGGCATGAGAACCGGTCGACGATGCGTGACGGAGGCAAGGCATGAACCGACGGGCTCGCGTGGCGAGCGGCGCCGCCTGGTATCTGGCGCTACTGCTGCTGATCCCGGGGATCAGCACGTATTGGACGTTTCTCGCCTTCGGCGGCGCGCCGAGCGCGCCCGGCCACTCCCTGATCGTGCACGTTTACAGCGTGGTATGCGTTTGCATCCTGCTCGCCTTCTTCTGGCTGGGTGAGCAGCGACGGTTGATATTCGCCGCGTTTGTACTTTCTCTCTGCGGATTGTATGTCTATGCCGACGTGCCTACGCTGGACAGGATACTGGCCTTCGTCACCTGCGCGGCCCTGATCGGTATCGTCCTCGAGTTCTATCGCCAGAATCTGCCGCTCTTCCGGGGTCTCGCCGCGTCGAACGTCCGCCTCACGCCGATCCTGTTGAAGACGCTGCTGCTGTGGTCCCCGGCGCTGGTCTTCGTCGGCCTCGGGCTCTCTCTGAACCACGTCATCGTCGAGCAGGTCAAGCAGTCGCTGTACGACAGCAGGCTGATCGACGAGTATTGCGAAATCAGCGATGCATCCGCGAGGCCGCTGATTCCCTGCACCACGCTGGATGGCCGCCTCGGCCCGGGCGCGGTTGTCGAGCTGCCGCTGAAAGAGAGCGTTGCCAGACACGTCGAAACCCTTTTCCTGCTAAGCAAGAGAGCGACGCTGGAAGACTTGTCGAGCCGCCCTCCCGAGCTGTGGGCGAATCGGAATGCGCTCATGAAGGAAGTGAACGCCCTCCAGAATACCCTGCAGCCGACGGCAATGCTGGGGCTGCAAAGGGCGGTGCGGCAACCGTTCCAGGGCCACGGCGCCGACCCCGTGATTCGCGAACTGCTCGAGCGGCTGAGGTTGGTCGAGGTCAAGGCCGCCCGGGCACCGCGCTGGGTCCGCGGACCGGTCTGGTTCCCGATCCTGAATCCTCTGCACGCCAGGCTCAACACGGAAAGCGTCAATCTCAGGAAAGCGATCCGCCTCCGACAGGAGGCACTGATCGCCCAGGAGCGCAAAAAAGATCCCCTGGGTTTCGAGATCAGATCGCTGCGATCGGAAGCGTCTATCGAGCTCGGGAGGATCAACACCGCCCCCGCTTTCGTTGCGCTGAGATCCGAGCTCGAGCGCCAGCTCGTTAAAAAGGCAGCGCCGGGCGAAGTGAGCGCCACGGCCAGGATCGGGCTCCTGCGGATCATGACGAATCTGGAGGACCAGACGAGCAAGCGCCTAGGCGGCGTGCTGCAGTCCCGGGGCGCGATTGCCTACGACGCCGGCATCGTGCGCCGATTGTGCCGGCTCGACTTCGCGCGCGAGGGTGAAAACGAGGATACCGTTATCGATTGTCCCGCGCCGCGGCGCGAGGACGGCTGGTCCGTCACGCCGGTGTCCTTCAGGGACAGCGTCGATCTGTCCATCAGGCGCTGGCACGAGCTTCGTGAAAGGGCGCTCGAGCGCGGATTGGTCGACTCCGGATTGATGGCCGCCAGGACGGCCGAAGACGTGAAGGGCTCGCACGCAAAGCTCTGGACCGGAGATAGCCCCCTGCCGCGAAGGATAGGCCTCGGCGTGAGGCAGTGCGGAGTTCTGAATCTGGGTTGTCACATATCGAACTACGCGAAGCGCACCGCCGAGAGTGCCTACGAGGATGCGAGAAGGGACCTCCGCAGGACATCCATCCAGTCGGTCAACAGGCGGGCGGACGCCGGCGCGTCCACCGCCAACGAGCAGATCGATGCGGTGCGCTCGGAGCTCTACGCGGGGTTGGGTGAGACCCGGCGCGCGATCGAATCGTCCATAGACCAGATCGCGAAGGCCGGCGCAATCGCGAGCGCCCTGCTGCAGTTATGGCTTGCGCTGGCGATTATCAAGAGCCTGCTCTATGTGCTTGCGACCGAGGTGTTTCACGTCAAGGGACCTTCCGAGATCGGATTGGAGTCGGACGCAACGGCGGAAGGGACCTATCGTGTCTCGACGGCGATCGAGATCCCGGCTGCCTTCGGCATTCCGCTCAACACCACGGTGGTGGGTATAAATCAGGGCAAGTCCACGGTCGTTCCGCAGCCTTTTGCCGCGATGCTCACCCGGATCGTGCAATGGAAGTGGGCGCTGCACCGGGGAACACGGGTGGGCACCGCGCCCATCAGGTTCGCGCAGCCGGGGGGGCAGACGGGTGTCGTCTGGACCATGCAGGAAGGCGAAGAAGTGGTATTCAGGTACCGCGATCTGCTCGGGTTCAGCGACAACGTTCGCCTCGGCACCACGATCAGCCTGCGGCTCTCGACGCTGCTCTTCGGCCGCTACGTCTACCACACCGCGCGCAGCGTCGGCGGTCCGGCTCTCCTGTTGCTGAGCGTCAAGGGTCAGGTCGAGGAGACCCAGGACGCCGTGGAAGCCTTTCCGCTCGAAAGGCTCATCGCATGGAACAAGCACACGAAGTTCAGGGTCACCGACGACCGCACTTTCGGTGCCGTCTTCAAAGACGGGTTCATCGTGCAGACCGTGCGCCAGCATGGAACCTCGAGCGGACTCGTCCTCGTGGGAGCGCCTACGACCCGCACTGCGCTGGTGCAAGGCACGGTTCGCTTCGTGGGAGTTTTCGTCATACCCTTCTGAGGCGCCATCAGCACGTCCGGTCGACGCACTCGGCTTTCGCCTGAGCTTAGAGCCTGTTATGGACTTTATCGCGCACGACGTTGAGCCAAAAGGGTCCGGATGCTAGGCGCGACGAGGCCGCATAGCCCTTCTATGCAACGAGGAGCAACGACGCAGACGGGCCCTTTTGGCTCAACCCGCCGGGAACGTGCAGGCAGGGCCCATTGCGTTGTCGCGCCTCGCTTACAGTGTCCGGCACTGCTGCGCGAGCCGCTCCTAGCACTGAGCCCTGCCTGCACGTTCGTCGTGTGCGATTAAGTCCATAACAGGCTCTAGCGGCGTCCGGGCCTTTTGCTCACGCCGTCCCTGCCCGAGGCGCGCTTGGATCCGGTCCCCGCAGGCGTACGCGTAAGAATGTGCAACAGGCGTACCCGTTCGTTGCCGCCTTTACCCAGCGCGACATCGCGCAGCTCGCCGGCGAGGAACGCATCCACCACCACAGGGTTCACATAACACTTGCGGCACATCGTGACGGTGTTGCCGAGGCTGTCGGCCACCGCCTCCAGCGCCCCCTTCAGCTTCTCCTTCGACTGGCGCGCTGTCTCGAAGGGAACGCCCGCGAGCGTCCCGAGCGCAGCCGAAGTCGCATGCCAGGTCCTGAAATCTTTCGCAGTGAAAGCCTCGCCCGCGATCTCGCGCAGGTACTCGTTCACATCCGAAGAGCCCACGTCGCGAACAGCGCCGTTGTCATCGACATACCCGAAAAGCTCCTGCCCTGGCAGCTCGACGCAGCGCCGCAGCACCTTCGCGATGCGCGGATTCTGGACTTCGACGGCGTGATCGATGCCGTGCTTACCGCGAAAGGTGAAGCGCACGCGGTCGCCCTTCAGATTCACATGCCGATTGCGCAGCGTCGTCAACCCGTACGATTCGTTGTCGCGCGCGTACTCCGCGTTGCCCACTCGTATCAGCGTGCGCTCGAGCAGCCACACGACGGTCGCGAGCACCTTGTCGCGCGGCGCGCCATTCAGCTTGAGGTCGCGCGCAATGCGCCGGTGTATGCGCGGCAGCGCGCGTCCGAAAGCCAGCATACGCTCGAACTTGTGCGCATCGCGCACGCTGCGCCAGCGCTCGTGGTAGCGATACTGCTTGCGCCCGCGAACATCGATCCCCGTCGCCTGTATGTGTCCGCACGCGTCGCGGCAGATCCACACGTTCTTATACGCAGGCGGAATCGCGAGCTTGCGGATGCGCGCAAGCGTCGCCTCGTCGCGCACGCGCTCGCCGTTCGGTAACAGGTAGCAGAAGCCGGACCCCGCGCGCCGCCGGGTGATGCCCGGCTCTGCGTCGCTCGCGTAACGCAGCCCGTCCGAGCTCGCGATGGCCTCGGCGCTCGCCGCCGGGATGGCGGTATCTGCAGCTGCGCGAGCGCCTGTCCTAGCGCGCGGCCGCCGCGGCATGGATCAACTTCTGGGCCGCGGCCAGGTGCTCGCGCAACAAGGGGAGCACGTCCTGCACGTAGCGCTGGAGCCCGGGGCTCCTGCCCTCGGCCGCGTGTCGCTCGAAAAGCGCAATCGCCACCTTGTGCGCGTCGTGCCCGAACCGCCGCAGGAACGCATCGTCCAGATCGTGCGCTGCGACTCCCGAGAGCTTCGTCACCATGTCCGCGTGCCTGCCCGTGGGCGCCAGCGGCAGCTCGAGACCGCGCGGGGCGACGATGCGCCGCAACTGCTCGCTGGCCTGCGTATGGTCGCGCATCACGCGTTGCACGTAGTCGCGCACATGAGGGTTGCGCGTAGTCT
>CAZULX010000130.1:0-13671 GCA_964621335.1 uncultured Streptomycetaceae bacterium | reverse complement strand
GCGAGGTGGCGCCGTCGGAAAGGATGCGCACGCGGTCGCCGGGCCTGAAGGTCTCGTCGGCCTCCTGCATGATCGCGACCATCTGCCCGCTGTCGAGCTTGACCGTCACTTCGACGCCGCGCTTGGCGGTAACACCCTGCTCCGCGGCCTGGCCCGCGATGCCGCCGATCACCGCCCCGGCGACCGTGCCCAGGGCCGCACCGCGGCCGTGGCCGATCGAGCTGCCGGCGATGCCGCCCGCGACCGCGCCCGCGGCCGGACCGACGCCGCTACGGGTGCCTTCGAGCTTCACTTCGCGCACGCTTTCGACATAACCCATGCGCACCGTCTGCTCGCGGCGCGCCTGCTCCCGCGAGTACGATCCGCCGCCCAGACCGGGGCTGGCGCAGCCGGTCAGCACCGTGACGAGCGCTGCCGCCGCCAGAACGGCTTTCGTATATTTCATGATCCGTCTCCCTTCACCAGATGCGCGTGCCGAAGCTTTCGCGATAGCGCACGCCGATCTCGTTGCGCGTGAACTCGTGGTTCTGTCCGCCCCTGCTGCCGATCTTGATCGAGCCGAGCAGCGAGGCAAGCCTGCCGGCGGTGTCCCAGTCGAACCCCGCCGCGATCCCATACAGGAGACCGGCGCGGAATGCATCGCCGCAACCCGTCGGGTCGACGATGGCGGGAGCTTTAACGCACGGAATCTCGATCGGCTGACGCCCCGTGTAGACCGTGGCTCCGCGCGCCCCCAGTGTGACCACGAAAGCGCTCACGAGTTTCGCCAACTCCTCGACGCTTTTTCCCGTGCGCTCCTGCAGCATCCGGGCTTCGTAATCGTTGACCGTCACGTACTCGGCCAGCCGCACGAACTCGAACAGCTCTTCACCGCCGAACATCGGCAGCCCCTGGCCCGGATCGAAGATGAAGGGGATACCCGCCTCGTGAAACTGACGCGCGTGCTGCAGCATGCCGTCGCGGCCGTCGGGCGCGATGATCCCGAGCGTCACGTCCTGCGCTTCGGAAACGTGGTTCGCGTGCGAGTGGTTCATCGCGCCCGGGTGGAACGCGGTGATCTGGTTGTCGTCCAGATCGGTCGTGATGAACGCCTGCGCGGTATAGCTGTCCGCGATTTTGCGGATGTGCCGCTGCGAGATCGCGAGCCGCTCGAGGCGCTCAGCATACGGTGCGTAGTCCTCGCCCACGGTCGCCATCACGAGCGGCTCCCCGCCCAGCATCTTCATGCTGTAGGCGATGTTGCCCGCGCATCCGCCGAACTCGCGCCGCAGGTCGGGAACGAGGAAAGCGACGTTGAGGATGTGGAGCTGGTCGGGGAGGATATGGTTCTTGAAGCGGTCGCGGAACACCATGATGGTGTCGTACGCGATCGACCCGCAGATAAGTATGCTCACTTTGCCGCAGCCAGAGCGGCGGTGCAATTGATCGGGTTCCCGCCGAGCGTTACGTTGGCCATTCGATTCTCCTTAGAAATCTATCCCTTACGATACACCCACTGTTTTCTCGTACGCTTTGGCATCCAGCAGGCCCGCGAGCTCTCCCGCATCGCTCGGGCGTATCCGAAAGAGCCACGCGGAGTAAGGATCCCGGTTGATCTGCTCGGGCGCGTCCGCGAGCTCGGCGTTGGAGGCGACGATCTCGCCCGAGACCGGGGCATAGATGTCCGCCGCCGCCTTCACCGACTCGATGACGCCGCACTCCTCGCCTTTCGTCACCCGGCGCCCGGTATCGGGATGCTGCACGAAAACGACGTCGCCGAGCTGGTCCTGCGCGTGATCGGTGATGCCCACGGTGACGGTGCCGTCGGCTTCCTCCCTCACCCACTCGTGCGCTTCGGTGTACTTGAGGTCGTCTGGGGTTTTCATGGGGGCTCCGGGTGCTAGTTCGACGCCTGCGGTGCGGGCGCGGCGATGAGATCGAGTCGAAAACCCGCGGCGTTGAGATCGCCGGTATCGAGGTCGAGGGCGACGGTGATCTCGGCGCGCGGCGGCACGCCGGCCTTGGGGTCGCGGGTGTCGTCCAGATATTCCTCGGGCACGAAAATGCGCCGCGCGAGCGCGTGCTCGTTGGCGTTGGTGAGGACGAGGTCGAGCGCGGGATAAGCGAGGTCGTGGCTCGCGTAGCTGCGCAGCGTCGCGGTGAGCTGGATCAGCGCCGGGCGCGCGGCGTCGATCATGTGGACATCGGAGGCTTCGATCTTGACGAGATCGGGACGCTGCGGCAGCAAGACGCTGCACCCGGCGAGACCGCACACGCTGGTGAGCGCCGCTCTCAGCACCGGATAGCGCGCCGCGAGCTGGCTGCGGAACGCGTAAGCCGCCTGCACCGCGAGCACGAGAGAGAGCAGCACGCACAACGCGATCTGTCTCGCGTGCGGTGTAGGCCGCCGCAGCAGTTCCTCGCGCAGCGGCCCCGCGATCCGGGTATCGGCGAACTCGCGGAAGCGCCGGCGCGGCGGGGCAGCGGGCTCGGCAGCCGTCTCGGGCTTTGCGTCGGGTTTCGATTCGGGGGCGGCGGAAGTCGCGGGCGTCGCCGGCGCAGCGGCATCGGGTGGCGCAGCCTCCGCCGCGACGGACGCAGTCGCTGCAGCCGTCTCGGTGACGGGAGCGCCGCCGCCGGTTGCTGCCGCATCCGGCTCGAAGCGCACGGGATCGCTGTTCGCGTTGGCCTGTTCCACGGCGAGCGCCTGGAAGCCATCGAAAACATGCATGCAGCGGCCGCATCGGACCTGGCCCGCGCGCGCCTGCAGTTGTGCCGGCATCACGCGGAAAAGCGTCTTGCAGCGCGGGCAGCGCGTGACGAGGCTCATGCAGGGCCCGCTTCGGGATATCGACAGGTGATCACTCGCTCAACCGTTTCGTGCGAGTGCCCGAAACGAGCACCCAGCCGTCCTCTTCCTGTAATGGGTCGAAATCGTACCACGCGGCATACGCGTCCCGTACTTCCTGTGCCTGCGTGGCGAGTATGCCCGAAAGCGCGAGGTGTCCGCCTCGCACGGTGAGCGTCGCGATGAGCGGTGCGAGCACGATGAGCGGCTGCGCGAGGATATTGGCGAGGACGAACTGCGCCGGCCCCGGCAAATCCTCCGCGGCGGAGACGAAGGTCACGGCGACGCCGTTGTTGAGCGCGTTCTCGCGCGCCGCGAGCACGGCCTGCGGGTCGATATCGACGCCGGAGGCGCTTGCGGCACCGAGCTTCAACGCCGCGATCGCAAGGATGCCCGAGCCGCAGCCGAAGTCGATCACGCTGGCGCCGCCTTCGAGGCGTTCCGCGAGCCATCGCAGGCACAGCCGCGTCGTCGGGTGCGTGCCGGTGCCGAACGCAAGCCCCGGGTCGAGAACGACGTTGATCGCGGCGGCATCGGGAGGCTCGTGCCAGCTGGGAACGATCCAGAGATTCGGCGCGACCCGTTGCGGGGTGAATTGCGCCTGCGTGCGGCGCACCCAGTCCTCGTCTTCCACGCGGCTCACTTCGTAAGCCGTCGCGGGGTCCACACCCGCCAGGGTAAACGCATGGTAGAGCGCCCGAGAAATCTCTGTATTCGCCGCGAAGAGCGCGCTCACGCGGGCGTGCGCCCAGCCCGCAGCGGGGGCCCCGCCGCGCTCGTCGAAAATCGCTCTCTCGCCCGCGGTGCCCGCGTCCGCGTCGGACACGTCGACGCTGAGCGCGCCCGCTTCGAGGAGCGCGTCGGAGAAGGGCTCCGCGAAATCGCGCGCGACGGTCGTGGTGGCGGAAAGCCAGGGCATTCTTGCTACTTCGCCGCGAGCTTGGACAGTTTCT
Organism: uncultured Streptomycetaceae bacterium; assembly: GCA_964621335.1. Classification (GTDB taxonomy): domain Bacteria; phylum Pseudomonadota; class Gammaproteobacteria; order Burkholderiales; family SG8-41; genus JAQGMV01. The sequence continues at coordinate 9,891 of CAZULX010000130.1, read as the reverse complement.
CTTCGAGGTAATGGATGTTGGTCCCGCCGCGCAGGAAAGCCGCGTCGTGGAGGAGGTCCTGGTGCAGCGGGATGTTGGTCTTAATGCCTTCGACGACCGCTTCGGTGAGGGCGATTTGCAGCCTCGCGATCGCCTGCTCGCGCGTGTCGCCGTAGGCGATGATCTTGCCGAGCAGCGAATCGTAATAGGGCGGCACGAGATACCCGTTATAGGCGTGCGAATCGACGCGTATGCCGGGGCCTCCCGGGACGTGGAACGAGGTGATGCGCCCCGGCGAAGGGACGAACGTGTAAGGGTCTTCGGCGTTGATGCGGCACTCGATCGCGTGCCCTTTGAGCACGACGTCGCGCTGCTTGAGCAGCAGCCTTTCGCCGCAGGCGATGCGGATCTGCTGCTGCACGAGGTCGATGCCGCTGATCATCTCGGTCACCGGGTGCTCGACCTGGATGCGGGTGTTCATCTCGATGAAGTAGAACTCGTTATTCTCGTAAAGGAACTCGAACGTGCCCGCGCCTTCGTAACCGATCTTGCGGCACGCTTCGGCGCAGCGCTCGCCGATCCGCAGCTGCGCGCGGGGGTTGAGGTGGGGAGCCGGCTCTTCCTCGATGACTTTCTGGTGCCTGCGCTGCATCGAGCAATCGCGATCCCCGATGTAGATCGCGTTTCTGTGCCGGTCGGCCAGCACCTGGATTTCGATGTGCCGCGGCTTTTCGAGAAACTTCTCGACGTAGACCGCAGGGTTTCCGAAAGCGGCCTGCGCTTCGGCGCGAGTCGTATTGACGGCGTTCAGCAACGCCGCCTCGGTGTGCACCACGCGCATGCCGCGGCCGCCGCCCCCGCCCGCCGCTTTGACGATGACCGGATAGCCGATCTCGCGTGCGATGCGCACGGTCTCCTTCGGGTCCTCCGGGAGCGCGGCGTCGATACCCGGGACCACCGGGACGCCCGCTTTCTTCATGGCGTTCTTCGCGCTCACCTTGTCGCCCAAGAGGCGGATCGTCTCGGCGCGCGGACCGATGAAGACGAAACCGCTCTGGGAAACGCGCTCGGCGAAATCGGCGTTCTCGGCGAGAAAGCCGTAGCCCGGATGTATCGCCTCGGCGTCGGTCACTTCGGCGGCGCTGATGATCGCCGGGATATTCAGGTAGCTCACGGCCGAGGGCGGCGGGCCGATGCAGACCGACTCGTCGGCGAGCTTCACGTATTTCGCTTCCGCGTCGGCTTCGGAATGGACGACGACCGTCTTGATGCCGAGCTCGCGGCATGCGCGCTGGATGCGCAAGGCGATCTCGCCGCGGTTGGCGATCAGGATTTTTTCGAACACTTGAGCGATCAGGCCAGGACGAAAAGCGGTTGCCCGTACTCCACCGGCGCGCCGTTTTCGACGAGGATCTCCTTCACGACCCCGTCCTGGTCGGCCTCGATTTCGTTCAAGAGCTTCATGGCTTCGATGATGCAGACGGTTTCGCCGGCTTTGACGGACTGGCCCAGCTCGACGAAAGGCTCGGTTCCGGGCGCGGAGCTGCGGTAGAAGGTGCCGACCATCGGCGACTTCACGACGTGGTGTTCGGGCGCCGCGGGTTCGGCGGGGGCGGCAGGCTCGGGCGCGGGCTGGCCCGCCGGCGCCGTGACGTAGGCCGTACCCTGCTGCGGCATCGGCTGGGCGACCATGCCCGGCACGCCGCGGCTGATCCGCACTTTCTCCTCGCCTTCGGTAATTTCGAGCTCGGCGATGCCGGACTGCTGGACGAGGTCGATGAGGGTCTTCAGCTTGCGCAAATCCATCGGCTGGGCTCCTAGTCCGGGGCGTGCTCGAGCGCGTAGGCGAGCGCGAGCTCGTAGCCTTTCGCGCCCAGCCCGCTGATGACGCCGACCGCGAGGTCGCTGAAATAGGAGCGCTGGCGGAAAGGCTCGCGGGCGTGAATGTTGGACAGATGAACTTCGACGAAGGGGATGCGCACCGCGGCGAGCGCGTCGCGAATGGCGACGCTCGTGTGCGTATACGCGGCGGGGTTGATGATGATGAAATCTACGCTTTGCGAGGCGGCGTGTTGAATGCGATCGACGAGCTCCGATTCCGAATTGCTCTGAAAAGCGCTTAGCGCGGCCCCTGCCTGCCCGGCGGCTGCGCTGAGCCGCGCCTCGATCGCCGCGAGGGTGACGACGCCGTAGCGATCGGGCTCGCGGGTGCCCAGCAAGTTCAGGTTCGGCCCGTTCACGAGCAGGATGTGTTTCGCCATCGGTCCTCTTACGCCTGCGGGCCGCGTCGTGGCGACCGCGCTCAAGGAGCCGGAGTTTGCAGCAAATGACTGCACGTTGTCCAGCGTAGGGCGGGATTTAGCGGTTTTGCGAAGCTGCGCGGGGCTCGAAGTGAACGCTAACTCAAGAGTGCTCGCTGGGTGTGGGAGCGAGTCCGGAGAGGGCCGTCGAGGGGGCTGCTGATGGCGGTGGTTGTAGCGTTTTGCGCGGAGTTGCCGGCAAGTGTCAGAGCAAAGAGGCCAATAGCGGGTCGAGCTTGGCTTCTTTCGCGATGCCGACTTCCCTGCTCCGGACTTTTCCGTCGCGGTCGACGATCACGGTGTATGGCAGCACCCCCGCGCGATTGCCCAGCGCACGCGTGAGCTCGATCGCGTCCGCGCCACCGATCAGCACGGGGTAATTCATGCCGAGCTCGGCCGCAAACGGCCGTACCTTATCGGGCTGGTCGATTGCGACGCCGACGAACTGGAGACCGCGCTCCCCGTATTTCTTCTGGAGCTTCACGAAGAGCGGAATTTCCTCCCGGCACGGCGCGCACCACGTGGCCCAGAAGTTCACTACGACCACCTTGCCTCGCCACTGCTCGAGCGGCTGCGGCGTCCCGTCGAGGTCCGGGAGCCGGGCTGCGTGCAGTCGAGCGAGCCCGGCCTCGGCGGATGCGCCCGCCTCCGGCGCCGTGCGCCAGGCGTTATAGGCGTAGCCTGCGGCGGCCGCGGTGAGCGCAACACAGGCGATCAGTATCCATTCGCGCCGGCGTGTCATCTTCGGCGGCGCTTCGTATCAACGGAGCGGCGCGTCGAATCTCCCCTCGCCGTTCGGGAGAGGGGCCGGGGGTGAGGGAACGAACTCACGGGGCGCCACGCTCGAAGGCGAGCGCCTGATCGAGGACTTTCGCGAAAGGCCGCGCGGACTGGAACCCGATCACGCGCAGGCCTTCGATCTCCCGCCCTTCGCGGTCGAAGAAAACGATGCCGGGCGGCCCGAACAGGCGGAATCGCTTGAGCAGCGTCAGATGGGCGGCGGTGTTCGCCGTCACGTCCGCCTGGAGCTTCACCATCCCGGCCATGCGCTGCTGCACTTGCGGGTCGCTGAACGTGTAGCGCTCCATTTCCTTGCAGGACACGCACCAGTCCGCATAGAAGTCGAGCATCACCGGCCGTCCTCGCGACGCGGCGACGGTGCGATCGAGCGCGTCGATCGAGTCCACGCGCGTGAACGCGACCGGCGCCGCCGGCGTCGCGGCGCTGCGCAGCCCGGCGAGCGGCTGGAATATGTCGCGGCTCCCGGCCAGCGCGCCGACGAGAAACGCCACGCCGGCCACGAGCGCGATGACGCCCACGCCTTTCGCGAAGCGATCGAAGCCGCGGGCGCCTGCCGGCAGCGGGTCGATCGCGTGCAGAAAAATCCCGCTCATGATGAGAAGCGCCGCCCACGCCAGCATTTCCGCTGCGAGCGGCACGAGCGGGGCCACGAGGTAGATCGCGACCCCGAGCAGGAGCACGCCGAAAAAGCGCTTTACGGTTTCCATCCACGGGCCCGCTTTGGGCATCAGAGCGCCTGCCGAAGCGCCGACGGCCAGCAGCGGAACACCCATGCCGAGCGCCATCGCGAACAGCGCCGAGCCGCCGAGTACGACGTCGCGGCTCTGGCTGATGTAGAGGAGCGCCCCGGCGAGCGGCGCCGCCACGCACGGCCCCACGATCAGCGCCGAGAGCGCCCCCATCCCGAAAACGCCGGCGAGATGCCCGCCGTGCAGCCGGTTCGACGCGTCGGCAAGGCGCGTTTGCAGCGCGGCCGGAAGCTGAAACTCGTAGAAGCCGAACATGCCGCCGGCGAGCACCACGAAAACCGCTGCGAAGGAGCCGACCACCCACGGGTTCTGCAGCGCCGCCGAGAGCATCGCACCCGACAGGCCCGCGAGCACGCCGGCCGCGGCGTACGTGATCGCCATGCCGAGCACGTAAGCTGCCGACAGCAGGAAGGCGTGGGCGCGCGTCATGCGGTTTCCGCGGCCGACGATGATCCCGGAAAGGATGGGAATCATCGGCAGCACGCAGGGCGTGAACGAGAGCAGCAGCCCGAACCCGAAGAAGCTAAGAATGAGGAGCCAGAGCTCGCCATGAAAAAGGCGTGCGATCGCGCTGTCGTCACCGCCCGGGCTCGGCGACCCTGAATAACCGGAGAGCAACGCGTCGAGCCCTGGGTCCTTCGACTCCGCCGCGCTGCGCTCAGGACGACCCGGGGGAGCCGCGCTTCCCGCAGCAGCGAGCGTGAGCCTGGCCGACTGATCGTGGGGCACGTAGCACACGCCCGCGTCGGCGCAGCCTTGCGAGGTGACGACCAGCGTCACGTTCGCGGCGCCGGCGGCGCGCACCGGCAGCCGTATGCGCACTTCACCGCGATAGGTCTGCACTTCGCCGAAGAACTCGTCTTTCCTGAGCTTGCCCGGCGGCAGCTCGGGCGTCCCCAGCTCGACGCTTCCCGGCTGGGCGGCGAACTTGAACTTGTCGCGATACAGGTAATAGCCGGGCGCGACCTGGTAGCGCACTTCGATCGCGTCGGGACCGAGCACGCGCGCGGAGAACCTGAAAGCCTGGTCGGGCTCGAGCAGATCCTGCTCGGCGGCCGCTGCCGGCGCGGCGAGCGCGAGCAGCCAGAGTATCGTGAGCAGATGCTTCAGCATGGGAACGCCGGAGGGTGCGGTTGTCATCCGATCGGTATGGCCGTCTCCTCAGCCACCCAATCGAGGTATTCCGGAAGACCGCGCACCACTGGGACTGCGACGATCTCGGGAAGTTCGTAGGGATGAAGCTCGCGTATCAAAGCCTCGAGCTCCGGATAGCGCGCGGCGCGGGTCTTCACGAGCACGGGCACTTCCGCGGCCTCTTCCACGTCGCCCTGCCAGCGGTACACCGAAGTGCAGCCCCCGAGGACGTTCACGCACGCGGCGAGCCTGCGCTCGACGAGCGCCCGCGCGAGCCCGAGCGCGGCGTCGCGGTCGGGAAGGTTGGTGAATACCAGCAGCGTATCGTTCTCGTCGTCAGGCATCAGGTGCTCCCTCGATGTGCGCTCGCGTCCGCGGCGATGCCCTCGTGAACCGACGGGTAGCGCAGCTCGACGCGCAGCTCGCGCTTTATGCGCCGGTTGGAAAGCCTGCGCGATTCGTTCATGAAGGAGTACAGCTGCGGCGGCAGCGTGCGGCGCGCCTCTTCACGCGCGATGCGCGGCGGGCGCGGCAGGCCGCAGCGGTCGGCGACGAGATCGAAGTAATCGCCCATGCGCTGCGGAGCATCGTCGGCGGCGTTGTAGCTGCGGTTCGCGTGACCGTGGCGGAGCGCCGCGACCACGATGCGCGCGAGGTCGTCGGCGTGCACGTGGTTCACATAGGTATCCTCGTCGCGGTTGAGCGCAGGCGTCCCGCGTTGCAGGCGGGCGAGAGGCAGGCGGTCGGCTGCATAGATGCCCGGCGCGCGCACGATGGTGACGCGCACGCGCGTGCGCGCGCCCCACTCGCGCAACCGGCGCTCGGCGTCGACGCGGCGCTTCGCGCGACCGGTCTGCGGATTGAGCGGCCTCGTCTCCACGACCACCTCGCCGCCGCAGTCGCCGTAGACCCCGCTCGTGCTGATGTATACGAGGTGCTGTGGTAGACTTTTGCCCTTCGAAAGCGCCGCGATCAGGTGCAGGGTGCGCGTGTCATGCAGACCCTCGCGCGGCGGCGGTGCGAAGTGAACGACGTCGTGAGCAAGGCCCGCGATCACCGCCAGCGTGTCCGCCCGATCGAGGTCTCCCCACACCGGTATCAAGCCTTCGGCGCGCAGCGCGGGCAGCCGGCCGCGGTCGCGTGTCAGCGCGTAGATCAGGTGGCGGCCGCGCACGAGCGGCAGCATGCGCAGCGCGACGTCGCCGCAGCCTATGATGAGCAGCCTTCGCATGGCCCGATTTTAGCCTGAAGCCCCTCATGCCCCATCGCATAACGATCAAACCGAGCAATCACGCTTTCGAAGCGCAGGACGACGAAACCGTGCTCGAAGCCGCGCTGCGCGAAGGTTTCGTCATCGCCTACGGCTGCCGCAACGGGGCGTGCGGCACGTGCAAAGGCAAAGTCCTCGAAGGCAGCGTCGATTACGGCGTCTATCAGGAAGCCACTCTGCCCGATAGCGAGAAGGCGCAGGGTTACGCGCTCTTCTGCCAGGCGAAACCGCTGGGCGACCTCGTCATCGAGTGCCGTGAAATAAGCGCGGTGAAAGACATCCGGGTGCGCACGCTCCCGTGCCGGGTGCAGAAAATGGACAGGCTCGCGCCCGACGTGATGCGCATGCAGTTGAAGCTGCCGGCGAACGAGCGCCTGCAATTTCTCGCCGGACAGTACCTCGACATCCTCATGAGGGGCGGCATGCGCCGCAGCCTGTCGATGGCGAACGCGCCGCACGACGACGCTTTCATCGAGCTCCATCTGCGCAACTACGGCGGGCCGTTCAGCGACCACGTCTTCAACAAGATGAAGGAGAAGGACATCCTTCGTTTCGAGGGACCGCTGGGGACGTTTTTCCTGCGCGAGGAGAGCGCCAAGCCGATCGTGCTGGTGGCGAGCGGCACGGGGTTCGCGCCGATCAAGGCGATGGTCGAGCACGCGCTGCACAAAGGCGTCACGCGCCCGATGGCGCTTTACTGGGGCGGGCGCAGGCGCGCCGACCTCTATCTCGACGACCTCGCCTTGCGCTGGTCGCGCGAGCACGGCATCCGCTACGTGCCGGTGCTGTCGGAAGCGCAGCCCGAAGATGAGTGGAGCGGCCGCACGGGTTTCGTGCACCTCGCGGTGCTCGAAGATTATCCCGATTTGACCGGCTACCAGGTCTACGCGTGCGGCGTGCCCCTGATGGTCGACGCCGCGCACAAGGATTTCACGGCGAAGTGCGGCCTGCCGGAAGACGAGTTCTATTCGGATGCGTTTACGCCGGCGGCGCCAGCGGCGCCGGTGGCGCCCGCGGGCAAGGAGTGACCGGGCTATCGCAAGAAGTGACGGCTACCGAAGGGGTTGTTGAACCACCCCCACCCTAACCCTCCCCCTGAAGGAGGGCAGGTTCTTCGAACAACCCTTCTCGTCACTTCTTCTCGTCACTCCTTCGGTAGCCGTCACTCTTTGCGGTAGCCCCATCACTCCTTCGGTAGCCGTCACTCCTTAAGTTTGATCAAGGCGAGCTCCAGGCTTTCGCGATAGTGCCGCCGCGCCGCGTCGGCGTTGCCCAGCTTCTCGTGCAGTCGCGCGAGCTCGAGATGGCCCCCGTACGTGGGCTCCACCGAAATTCCCGCTTCGAGATAGCTCTGCGCCTTGCCCCAGAGGCCCTGCCGGGCGCACAGCCGTCCGAGCGCGAGGAGTAGCGCCGCGTCTCCTGGATGGCGCCCGAGCCAGCTCTCGGCGCGCTCGATCTGCCTCACGGTGTCGTTGCCCGTGGTGTCCGGATAAAGCGCCACGAGCTCGCTCGACCAGCTCGCCTCCAGGCCCTGCTCGATGATCGCCTGCGCATCGGGCCCGCGTCCCGCGGCGATGTAGCACTGCGTCGCCGCGAGAGCGACCGGGGTCTCGCGCTTCTGCGCGTCGGGCACTTTCTTCCAGGCTTCGTCGAGCGCGTGCGCGTCCGCGGTCTTGCGCCGCAGGCTCTCCGCCAGCGCGTGGGTGCGCAGCTTGGCCGCCTGCTCGGAGTCGAAAACGTTGCGCCGCTCGAGCTCGGTCACGAGCGCGGCAACCTGCTCCCATTGCCGGGTCTGCTGCTGCCCTTTCAGCTCCAGCCTCAACGCCGCCGTGTGCTTGCGGGGAAGCGCCTTGAGCGTTTCGAGCGCTTCCTGCGGACGCCGCTCTTCCAACAGGAGCTCGGCCTCGGTGACGATGCGCAGGGGGTCGTCCTCCGCCGTGTCCCTGAGCGCGCGCGCGAGGTGCTCGTCGCGGCGGTCGTACGCGCGGAGCTCGTGCGCGGCGCGCGCGGCCAGCACCGCCGAGAGCCGGGTGTGCTCGCCCAGCTCGAGCGCCTGCAAAGCCGCCTGCTCCGCCTTGGCGTAGCGGCCCTCGAAATAGGCTTCGAGCGCGTTGATGAGCGAGCTCTGCCCTTTCTCGCGCCGCCGTGCGACGCGGTAGCTGCGCACGCGCGCCGGCATGTGGACGGCGCCCGTCACCAGCCGCACGAGGCTGTAGAGGAGAACGAAAGCCACGGCGAGCACGACGAGCAGGAGGTTGAGCGCGACTTCGACGCGATAGGGCGGGAGCACGATGAGCGCGTAACCGTCGTTGTAGCGCGCCGCGACCACGAGCCCGACGGCGAGCGCGCACAGCAGGATGAGCCAGAAAAGGGCCTTCACGGCTTTAGCGCGGCGGCTGGTCGCGCGAGATGCGCAGGTTACGCAGCGCGTCGAGGGTCGCGGCGATGTCGGGAATCTCGATGCTGATGTCGCTCTCGTGCAGATTGCGCAGGGTATTGAGCGCGGTGCCGACCGATTTCTCGCGCGTGTCGTAGTACTGGATGATCCATTCGCGCGCCGCCTTCAGGTCCGCCTTGTAGCTCGCCTGGTCGCGCGAGAGAAGTGCGAGCCGCGCGCCGAGCAGCCGCAGCTTGAGGTTCTCGCGCAGGAAAAAGCTCTGTGTCGGCGCAAGCAGCGGCACCTCCGCGCCATCCATGTGCTGGATCCTCACGAGCTGTTTCAGCTCGTTCCACGCCTCGCGCGCGAAGCGCTGCCACGCGCTCGCCGGGGGCGGCGGCGGCGCTTCCGCCCCGGCGCCCTGCGGCGGGCGCACTTCCATCGCGAGCGGCAGCGTGTCGACCGCGGCCATGACGTTGTCGAGCCTCACGCTGATGCCGATCGTGTCGACGTGAGGCAGCGCTTTCAGGCGCTCGATGTCGCGGTGCATCGCTTTTCTGAGCGACGTCAGCTGCGGCCGCTCCATGTGCTGCAGCCGCGCGTCGGCGTTCTGGAGCGCGATCAGCGCGGCCCTGACGTTGCCGGCGAGCTGGAGCTGCTGGCTCGCGGTGAGCAGCGACTGCTCGATGTCGGCGTAAGCCCATTCGTCGCGATTTCGCGATAACTGCTGGTATAGCGCCTCCAGCGCGATCTGGTGTCCCTGCGATTCGGCGACGCGGCTTTCCAGCACGCCTAGCTTCACCTGCGCCTCCGCGCTCGCTTCGCGCGCCTGCTCGGCGAGCACGCGGCTTTCCTTGTTGAGCGCGTCGCCCTCGGCGAGCTTTTTTGCAACGTCCTGGCGCAGCGCGTCGACAGTGGCGCGGCCCGCGTGCCACTGCCAAGCGACGAGTGCGAGGGCGAGGAAGGCAAGGAGGAGCGCGGCCACGGCGGCGGCGGAGCGCCTCGCGGGCGCGCGAGCGGGGGCGGGCGCTGCATCCACAGTCGCCGGCGCAGGCACGGGGTGCGCGTCACCCGGTGTTTGCTGAGTCGTATCGGTCATTCGGGGAGCGTCAGTATGCGAGGATAGGCGGTGCGCTGCAACACGGCCGGCTCAGCGCGCGAGCGCGGCGAAATGGCTGGACGCGGCCGCGGCGATTCTCTCGTCGCCGCTTCCGGTCAGCATGATGTTGTCGAGGCGCAGCGCGCGCGCCGCCGCGGCGATACGCGGGTGCGTCACGAATA
>CAZULX010000129.1:0-12306 GCA_964621335.1 uncultured Streptomycetaceae bacterium | reverse complement strand
GCGGGAACGTCGAGCTCGACCATTTTTTCGTAGAGCGGATACCAGTGCCGGTCGGTGAGCGGCGGGCCGGTCCAGTAGCCGTCCGACGGGTCCGGATTCAAATTGCAGCCGACGAAGCCCAGCTCCTCGACACAGCGCGCGAGCTCGGCGATGCAGCTCGCGGGGCTCACGCCGGGCGATTGCGGCAACTGGCACACGCCCGCGAAACTCTCCGGATAGAGCGTGCACACGCGATGGATCATGTCGTTGCTCGCTCGCGTCCAGTCGAGGCTCGTCCGCTCGTCGCCGACGTGATGCGCCATGCCGCCTGCGCGCGGCGAGAAAATCGTGAGATCGACTCCGCGCTCCCGCTGGATGCGCAACTGATTCTTCTCGATCGTCTCGCGGATCTCGTCGTCGCTCACCGCGAAGTCCGGCGCGAGCGCCCGCCCCGCTTCGAAGGCGGCGATCTGGCGCTTGCGGTAATCGGTGAGCGCCTTGGGCTCGGTCGTATAGTGACCGTGGCAGTCGATGATCACGATGCTCAGTGTTGAATGTTTAGTGAGCCGCCGCAGCGTTTAGCCGGAAAGCTTCCGCCCCATCGCAAGCGCGGCGTTCGTGCGCTCCGGCTTGGGCATCAGCCACTTGAACCCCTGCTCGATCACGGTCTTCACGTTCTTCTCGTCGACGTGCGGATGGCCGCACGCGACTTTCGCCTGCTTGCAGATGTCGAGGATCTCGTTGATCGCGCCCGCGACGGTCGGATGGCTGTATCGCCGCGGGAAGCCGAGGTTCTGCGAGAGGTCGCCTTCGCCGATGATGACCGCGCCGATGCCCGGCACTTCCCTGAGGATCTTCGGCAGGTTCTTCATGCCGATCACGTCCTCGCACATGATCGCTACCAGCACCTCGCCTTTGGGATCGAGCGGCCACACGTCGGCGCGCTCGTAGTACTCGGGCTGCGTGAGCCCCCAGTAGCGCGCCGCCGCGGCCGGCGCGTCGCCGCGCTGCCCGCGAGGCTCGAATCGCGGCGCGCCTTCGGGGCGCGCGTAGCGGCACGACGCGACGGCGTTGTAGGCCTCCTCGACCGTGGAAACGTGCGGCCACACGATGCCGTAGACGCCGCTGTCGAGCACCTGCTTCGCCACCCACTGGTTCATTTCAGCGCCGTTGGGCGGGATGCGCACCATCGGCGTCACCGCGGCCGCGATGCTCCCGGACTCGACGATCTGCCTGCGGTTGAGCAGGTACTGGAGGCAGTGGCGCAGCGTCGTGATGTCGTAGGCGCCGTGCTCCATCTCGAAAACGAGTCCGTCGTAGGGTTCCGTCGCGGCCGAGATCGTGTAACCGACGTCGGCGGGCGCGAAGCTCACGAAGGTGTTTTTGCCCTGCTCGAGCTGTCTGATGATGCCGTTCAAGCGCGGAATCTCCATCGCATTACTCCTTTGGTTCATCGTTCTTCGCGCCGGCGCTTTCGCACGCGACGCCTTGCGCGAGCAGCTTCCGGTATTCGTCTTCGCTCACGCCGATCTCGCCCAAGAGCTTCCGGTTGTGCTCGCCCAGGCGCGGCGCCGGCGTGCGGATGCTGCCCGGCGTGCCGGAGAGCCGCGGCACGACGTGATGCATGGGGAACGCATCCATGTCGGCGTCGGGATAATCGGCGACGAGCTCGCGCTCGACCATGTGGGGATCTTCGACGATCTGCGAAATGTCGTAGATCGGCCCGATCGTGACTTCGGCTTTCTCGAAAAACGCGACGTTCTCCGCCTGCGTCCGCTGCGCGATGAAAGCGCCGATGATCTCGTCCAGCTCTTCGGCGTGCTTTACGCGCTCGGCGTTGGTGCGGTAGCGCGGATCGTCGATGAGATCGGCGCGCCCGATGGAGGCGAAAACGCGCTCGGCCATTTTCTGCGTCGAAGCGGAGAGGCACACGTAGTGCCCGTCATTGCAGAGATAGACGTTGCGCGGGCACGCGTTCGTCGAGCGGCTGCCGGTGCGCGGCTTCACTTTGCCCGAGAGACGATAGTTGGCCGCCTGCGGCCCGAGCACTGCGAACATCGGATCGAGGAGCGGCAGGTCGATCACCTGCCCCTTGCCGCCTTTCATCTCGACTTCGCGCAGCGCGATCATCACCGCCGTCGAGCCGTAAAGGCCTGCGATCGTGTCCGCGAGATACATCGGCGGCAGCACCGGCTCGCGGTCGGGGAAGCCGTTGAACGAAGCGAAGCCCGACATGCCCTCGACCAGCGTGCCGAAACCGGGACGCCGGCGATAGGGGCCTTCCTGGCCGAAACCCGAGATGCGCACGATCACGAGCTTCGGATTCCTGGCGAGCAGCACCTCGGGCCCCAGGCCCATTTTCTCGAGCGTGCCCGGACGGAAGCTCTCGACCAGCACCGCCGCGCTCGGCACGAGCTTCAGCAGAAGCTCGCGCGCTCCGGGCTCGCGCAGCTCGAGCCCCAGGCTCTTCTTGTTGCGGGCGTAGATCTTCCAGTTGATCGCCACTCCGCGGGTCTGCCAGGCGCGCAGCGTGTCGCCCGCCGGCGGCTCGACCTTGATCACCTCCGCGCCGTAATCGCCGAGGACCTGCGTCAACTGGTTGCCGGCCACGAGCCGCGAAAGGTCGAGCACGCGGATGCCTTCCAGGGTGCCGCGGGCCTTCGGGTCATAGTCTCTTTTTGCGAGGGTCACCTGCTACTCCATGATTCGCGGTGCGTTACCACGCCCCGACCGCTCCGCTACCTGCGATTCTAAAACCGAAGGAAGAGAGCTTACGGAGAGAAACCTTGGGTTTCTCTCCGTTCGTCCACCCCGCCCGCGGCTGCGGACGATGTCAACGCATCGTCCGCCACGCTTCATCGCCGCGGGTGAGCTCCGCCAATTCGGGTATATCGCGAAGCGCCGCCCCCACCTCACGGAACAGCGTATCGAACGGAATGTGATGCAGCTCCTCGGGCGTACGCTGCGCGCGAGGCTTGCGCGTCTGCGCTTCGATGTGCGCGCCGAGCCAGCGCCCGCGCGCGACGACGCGCTGCCCGAACTTGCGGCACGCCGCGTCGTACTGCTTCAGCGCAGCGCCGAGATCCGGGTTGGCATCGATCGCATCGGTGAGATAACGCGCGTCGAGCGCGGCTTTGGTCGTACCCATACCCACATGAGGGCGCGCGACGAACGCAGCGTCACCCACGAGCGCGACGCGGCCGCGCGTGACCGCAGGCGACTCCATGTCGAATATCGCCTGGAAGAAAGGCTGCTTCGCAAGATCGACGAGCTGCGCGATCTGCGGCGCGAAGCGCGCGTGCGCGAGTCCGCTCATGCGTTTCACCACGTCGGGCCGGATGAGATGCGGCGGCAGCGCGGTGCCGTGGCAGCGTCCGGTCGCGTCGGTGCACAGATCGGCGACGCCCGCTTCGTCGAGCGGGTAATACCAGACGAAGTTAGAGCGGCGGTGTCCGCGGCGGATGTCGTTCCCGTTGCCGGGCACCGGGTAAATCGTCATGAACTCGCCTTCGGGAAGGCCGTAGGCGTGGAGCACGTCGTAGTTCTCGCCGGATCCTTCCAGCCGTCGCTCGAAAATCTCCGAGTGCAGCTTTTGCGGCATCTCCGACTCTTCGACCATGCCGCGCCACGCGATGTAGCCGCAATACGCCGGCTGCACCTCGGGCATGATCGACTCGCGCACGGCCGACCTGAAACCGTCGGCGCCGATCAGCAGATCGCCCTCGGCGCGCGTGCCGTCGGTGAAAACCGCAGTGACGCAGCCGGCGCACTGCTCGACACGGAGCAGCGTTTTGGAGAAGTGATAGCGCTCCTGCGGGAAGTGGTCCTTGAGCGGCCGGTAGAAGCGCGACCACGCGCTCATCTTGCGGCGCATGGGGAGCTCGTAGACGATGTCGCCGGATTTGCCGAAGCAGATGCGGCGCGTGACGTCGATGCCGAAAGATTCGTCCACCGGCAGTCCCAGTCGCCGGAGCACGTCGAACATCTCGTCGTGCGTCGCGATGCCGGCGCCGCGGCTCGCGAGGTCGTCGTCGACGCGCTCGAAGAGGTCGACTTCCCAGCCGCAGACCTGCCGCAGCATGTTCGCTGCGAACAGTCCGCCGAGCGAGCCTCCGATGACGATCGCGCGGGGTTTTGCTGCGCGGTCGTCCGCGCTGCGGTGCGGTCCGCCGGGCGTCACGCCTCCGGGCCCAGCCCCCACGGCATCGAATCGAGGCTCGGCCGATAATCGCGGTTGGTCTGCGCGGGGTTGCGGTTCACCAGCGGCCGCGCGTACAGCGGGTGGGTGACGCTGCGCACTTCGTGCTCGAGCTCGTAGACCGGTTCGTTGCTGTCGGGGTCCACGAGCTGCTTGAAGCGATACTGGTACTGGTCACTCTCCTGGAACACGAGCCCGCGCTCGTTCAGCTGCCGGTGCGGCCCCGAGAAATTGACGACGTAGATCTGGATGTGGTGGCCGTCGTAGGCGGGCACTGCGCCGTCGATCTCGTTGAAAATCAGATGCTGCTTCTTGCCGACGAGAACCTTCGCGCTCACCGCCTTGCCTTTCTTCTCCACCTCCGCCGGGATCGCGAGGACTTTGCGGTAGAAGCTCGCGATTTTCGCGGCCGCGCCCTGCTGCACGTCGAAAGCGAGGTACGGCATGCCGAGCGCGATGCGGCCAAAGCGCTTCTCGTCGGGCTTGTGGCAGCGGAACCGGTTGCCCCACGGACACGTCACCTCGACGTGTCCGTTGCGGCGCTCGAACGAAAACGCGGTCTGCGCGAGATGCTCTTTCACCATGCCGAGGCGCTTCACGAGCGCGTCGAGGTCCGGCACCACCAGACCGGTATGGCCGCGCATCACCTGCGCCTTCTGGATCGGCAGGTGGATCTGGTTGCGCCCGATGTTGACCCACATGTTCTCGAGCCCCGTGACGAGGTAAGGGTCGCGGGTAAAACCCAGTCCGCTGATGTAGAAGCGGATCGCCAGCTGCTGATCGGGAACGGTGAGGTTGAGATGCTCGAGACCCACTGAATTGCCGAGGTCTTCGGCGCTGCGGTCGAATGTCTTGTCCATTGTGGCCTCCGGTATCGATCGCCGCCGTCAACTGCGGCGGCACTGTCCCAAGTATGGCACGGCTACTGCGGCTGGATACCTGCCCGCCGCACCGGCATGGCGGCGCGCGGGAAGGCCGCTCTGTCCATCATGCGGGTCGTTATTTGCCCGCCTTGATGCCCGAGGCCTTGATGAGCCGCGACCAGCGTTTGGACTCGGTTTCGGTGTAGCGCTTCAGCTCGTCCGGCGTCATCGGCGTAGGCTCGAGGCCTTGCGCGGCCATGCGATCGCGGCTTTCGGGCTCGGCGAGCACTTTTGCAATCTCCGCGTTGAGGCGCTTCACGACCGCGGCCGGCGTTTTGGCAGGCGCGAAGATGCCGTACCACGTCACGAGCTCGAAGCCCGGAACGGTATCGGAGATCATCGGCGTATCGGGAATCACGGCTGAGCGCCTGGTGCCGCCGGTGCCGAGCAGGCGCAGCCTGCCCACTTTCACGTGCGCGAGCACCGTCGGCATGCTGGTGAACATCATCTGCACCTGCCCGGCGATCAGCTCCGTCATGGCGGGCGCCGTACCTTTGTAGGGCACGTGCACTATTTTGGTGGAGGTGAGCGACTGGAAAAGCTCGCCCCCGAGGTGCGGGGAGGTCCCGGTGCCGACCGAAGCGAAGTTCAGTGCCCCGGGTTTCGCTTTCGCGAGCGCGACGAGCTCGGGAACCGAATTCGCGGCGACCGACGGGTGCACCACGAGCACCTGCGGGCTCACGACGAGCATCGCGACCGGCGCCAGATCACGGTGCGGGTCGTAGGGGACCTTGGGCACGATGAGCGGGGTGAGGAAGGTCCCGCCGCCGGTGCCGAAGAGCACGGTGTAGCCGTCGGGCGCCGCGTGGACCACGATCTCGGTGGCGATGATCGTCCCGGCGCCCGGGCGGTTGTCGACCACGACCTGCTGTCCCAGCAACTGCGAGAGCTTGAGCGCGACTGTCCGCCCCACGAAATCGGTAGGCCCGCCCGGCGGGTACGGAATGATCAGCCGGATCGGCCGCGTCGGATACGTCTGGGCCGACACCGCCTGCGCCGCGACGAGCATGCACAGCCCCACACCCCACCAGAAACCGTTTTTCATCGTCACTCCTTCATCTGGAACATGTGTCGGTCGCATGGAGCAGCCGCTTGGCGTAAAGGCTCGCGCGCCGGTGCATCGTCGATGCAGCTGCGAATGCCGTTCATTTCTGCTCGAGCGTCTGGGTGAGCAGCTCCAGCGCCGCGATCGCGAACGCATACATGTTCGCAACGCGATCGCTGCTTCCTGTTTCCACCGTGCTCGCGAGCTCGACCGGCCCGCTCACCGCGAGGCACGAATGGCCCGGCGCGTAGCCGTACTTGTTGCCGGTCGGCCCTGCGACGCCGTTCTCGCTCAGGCCCCACGTCGCCGACAGGTGCTCGCGAACGATCTGCGCTTTCAGGAGCGCATACGCTTCCGATGTCGGGGTCTGGCCGCGGATTCTGTCCTCGCCGACGTTCATGAGCTGCAGCAGCGCCTTGCGCGTGTAGAGGACGGCGCCGCCGGCGAAATAGGCGGAAGCGCCCGGCACCGAGAGGAGCGCGGCGGCGATCAATCCGCCTGCCGACGACTCGGCGACCGCGATCGTTTCCTTGCGCGCTTTCAGGAGCGCCCCAGCTTTCTCGGCATACGGCAGCAGACGTTCCATCGTTTTTCCTTCCCCTGTTAGCGCTCGCGCCACACGTCCCCGGCCGCCGCGGCAGGAGGACCGAAATCGCGCGGCGCGAGACCCGCGTGGAACCACGTGACGAACGTATAGACGGTGAATATGGGCACGCGCAGCCGCGCGTTCAGCGCTCTCGCGTACGGCGCCATGTTGTGGTTCTCGCACACGATGGCGCCGACTTCCGGGTGCGCGCGCAGTAGCGTTTCGCCGGCTTCGAGGATGTCGCGCCCGGCGGCTTCGTAATCGAGCTCGATCTCGTCGTTCAGCATGACGCGCGTGAATTCACTGCCGTTCTCGGTGCCCATGACCGGCGTGTCGTGCGGCGCGCCGACCGCGTCCCAGTGGTCGGGCGTGATGCGCCCGCCGTGGACCGAAAGCACGCCCACGCGCTTGCCCGGCGGCAGCAGGCTTTGCACGAGCGGGATCTGCATGAGGGACGAGCTCGCCACCGGAACGTTCACGTGCGCGGCGAGCTCCTTCTGGAATATCGCGAGGAATCCACCGGTGGTCGTGATGCCGTCGGCGCCGTCTTTCACGAGCTCCGCCGCCGCCTGGAGAAAAGCCGGGCCGAGTCCCTTTCCCTGCTCGTGCACGACCACCCGCGCAGTCGCACCGCTCACCACTTTATAGAGCACCGGGAAAGGCCACGTCGAAGCGTTGCCCGTATCGCCCGGCGGCCGCGGCCACTTGGTATCGAGCATGAGGATGCCAACGCGCGCGCCGTAGACCGTCTTGCCGCCGTACCCTCTGGTCATCAGATAATCGGACCGCGCGAGGGCATCAGCCGGTCGCGCGTCATCTCCGCGACCGAGTTGATTCCGAGCATCGCCATGTTGCGATCGATCTCCTCGCGCAGCAGGCCCACGGCGTGGTGCACGCCTGCGGGGCCTGCGATCGAAGCCGCGTACAGCCAGGGCCTGCCGATGAAGACGAACTGCGCGCCGAGCGCGAGCGCTTTCAGGACGTCGGTGCCGCGGCGGATGCCGCTGTCCATCATGACCGTCATGCCGCCCGCCTGGTCGACCACGCCCGGCAGCATCCGCACCGGGGCGATGGTGCCGTCGAGCTGACGCCCGCCGTGATTGGAGACCATCACGCCGTCGACGCCGCTTTCGCGCGCGATGCGGGCGTCCTCCGGGTGCAGCAGCCCCTTCAGCACGAGCTTCCCTTTCCAGAACCTGCGCATGAGCTCCACGTGCTCCCACGCGAGACCGTCGCGCAGCGCGCGCCCGCGCACCGCGGTGCGCGAGATGAGCGGCGCCGGCACCTTGTCGCCCATGTTCTGGAAGTGCGGCATGCCTTCGTTCAGCACCGTGCGCGCAAGCGTGCCGAAAAGCCAGCGCGGGCGGATCAGGCAATCCCACACCATGCGCGGCGTGGGCCGCAGCGGCGTGCTGTAGCCGCTGCGCACGTTGTTCTCGCGGTTCGCCGCCACCGGCACGTCGACGGTCAGCACGAGCGTCTCGAAACCCGCGCGCTGGGCGCGCTCGACGAGGGGCGTGATGATCTCGGGGTCCCCCGGCAGGTACGCCTGGAACCACGCGGTGCGCCCCGCTTCCTTCACGCGCTCGAGCGGCGCGAGCGAGGCGCCGCTCTGGATCATCGGGATATTCGCTTCCGAGGCGACCCGCGCCAGCACGACGTCGCCCTGGTAGGCGCCGACCGAAGTCCCGCCCATCGGCGCGAAGCCGAAAGGCATGTCGTAGCTCTTTCCGAAGAGCGTCGTCTTCTGGTTGCGCGAGCGCACGTCGACCAGCACCCGCGGCACGAAAGCCATCTCGTCGAAAGCCGAGCGATTTCCCCGCAGGGAGGCGTCACCTTCCGAGCCTCCCGACACGTAGCCGAAAATCGGCCGCGGCAGCACGCGGCGGGCCGCGTCTTCGAGGTCCTCCAGCGACAGGATCCGGCGCATGGACGACGGCGTTTTTGTGGCCGGCCGCGCGACGACTTCGAGGCGCGGCGTCTCCTGCTCGGTAACGGCCAGCGCTGGCTTCAGCTCTCGGATCGTGGACATGTCGGGGCTCGCGGAAAAGTATGGATCATAATATATGCGACGCGCGTTGCGCTCGGCGCGCTCACCCGCGTCGCGAAATGAGGCCAAGTTTGACCGACGACACGCACCCCGACCCCGCCGATCGTTATGCGGAGCTGAACGGCCTGCGCATCCATTATCTGGACTGGGGAACGCGCGGCAGACAGCCGCTCGTCCTCCTGCACGGCATCGCGCGCGTCGCGCGCAATTTCGGCCACCTCGCCCCGCGCTTTGCAGAGGATTATCACGTGATCGCCGTCGACATGCGCGGCCACGGCGACTCGGGCTGGCATCCGGACGGCGCCTACCTGGTCGAGGATTACGTGGAGGACGTGCTGGCCCTGATCGATCAGCTCGGACTGCGCGACATCGTGCTGTGGGGCAATTCCACGGGCGGGCGTGTCGCGCAGGTGATCGCCGGCACGCGCCCCGGGCTCGTCTCGGCCGTGATCGTCGAGGACGTGGGTCCCGAGCGGCCGCCGACGATTTCGAACCGGCGCGCGGGCCGGATGGCGAAAGAAGCCGAAGGCTGGGCGACACAGGACGAGCTGCTCGCCAAAGTGAAAAGCGACTATCCCCTCACCGCCGAGCCCGTCCTGCGGACGTTCGTCGAGCACGGCGCGAAGCGGCGCGACGATGGGCGCATCGTCTGGAAGCGCGACCCGGCGATCCTCAAAGGCTTCGTCCCCACCGAGCTCTGGGACACGGTGCGCCGGATAAAGGCGCCGATCGTCTACCTCCTCGGCGGCGCGAGCACCATCGTCCCGCCGGAGACGCAGGCGCAGTTGAAAGAGGCGCTGCCGCAGGCTGAGATCGTGACGATGCCGGGGCTGGGGCATTACCCCAGCGACGAAGAGCCCGAGGCGTTCGTCGCGATCGTCGAACGCTTTCTGGAGAAAACGTAGCGGCGGCGGGTTACCGCCTCGCTCAGTTCGCGGTCAAGCCTGCCGCCTTCGAAAGCTTCGTCGCTTTCGCGAGCTGCGCGCGGATGAACCCGGAGAACTCCTCCGGCGTGCTCACCTGGGGCTCGAGCCCGCCTTTGTTGACCACGTCCCTGGTGTCGGCCGAGCTCACGATGCTGCCGATCGCGGTATTGAGCTTCGCCACGATGTCCCTGGGCATCGCCGCCGGCCCGACCACGCCGTACCACGACGAGTGCTCGTAACCGGGCAGGCCGGATTCGTCGAGCGTAGGCACGTCGGGCAGGAATGATGCGCGCCTGCCCATCGTGATCGCGAGCATGCGCACCTTCCCGTTGCTGACGAAAGGCATCGCGGAAGCGACGCTCGCGAAGCTCAGATCGACTTCTCCGCCCGCCGTCGCGACCGCGGCCTGCGCGCCGCCTTTGTACGGCACGTGAAGGATTTTAACTTTCGCGATCATGTTGAAGAGCTCTCCGGCGAGATGCTGGGCGCTGCCGTTGCCGGAGGAGCCGAACGTGAGCTTGCCGGGGCTCGAGCGCGCGAGCTGCACGAGCTCCTTCACGTTTTTCGCCGGCACCAGCGGATGCACGATCAGGGCGTTCGTGCTGACCGCGATCGGCGCGATCGGCGTGAGATCGCGCACGATGTCGTACGGAAGCTTTGCGCCGCGTGCCGACTGCGTGAGGCCCCCTTCGGTCAGCACCAGCAGCGAATAGCCGTCGGGCGGCTGCGTAGTCACGTGGCGGATGGCAATCGTGCTGCCCGCGCCGGGACGTGAGTCGACGATGAACGGCTGGCCCAGGTACTGGGGCAACTGCAGCTTCTGCGCGATCACGCGCGCGGTGAAGTCAGCCGCCCCGCCCGGTCCGTAGCCGATGTAGATGCGCACCGGCTTGGCCGGATAGCCTTGCGCGTAGGCATCGAGTGGCGCAAGTGCCGCAGCGGCGAACGTGGCGCACAGGACGAATGTCAGGCGTCTGATCTTGTTCATGTTTCCTCCTCGTTGTCGCATCACGCGGTGCCGATGACTTTGCGCGTCATCAACCCGGCGATCTCCTCACCGCTGTAACCGATCTCGGCGAGGATCGCCTCGGTGTGCTCACCGGCTTTCGGCGGCTGGTAGCGCAGACCGAGTGTGTGCGCGCTCATTTCCAGCGGCAGGCCGGGCAGCTTCGCGCGCGCCCCGCTCGGGAACAGCGTCTCGAGCATGCGCCCGCCCGAGTTCAGATGCGGATCGTCGAAGAGATCGCCGGGGCGGTTCAAAGGTCCGAAAGGGATTTCGAGCGCCTCGAGCTTTGCGGACATCTCATCGAGCGTGTGCGCTTTCACCACGTCGGCCACGAGCGGCGCGAGACGAGCCCGCGCCTGTGCGCGCTGCTCGTTCGTCGCGAGCGCAGGATCCGCAAGCAGCGCTTCATGGCCGAAGCCCTGGCAGAAACGCCGCCAGTGGTTGTCGCTCGTGATCGCGATGAAAAGCTGCTTGTCGTCGGCGGTGGGAAAAGCTTCGTAGATCGCCCAACCGCTGCTTTTTTCGGGCATGCGCGGCGGGTGCTTCCCCATGACGGTCTGGCTCCCCATGTGCTGCGAGACGAGGTACGCGGTCGCCTCGAAAAGCCCGCTCTTCACGAGCTGCCCGCGGCCGGTGTCCCTGCGCTCCATGAGCGCGGTGAGTATGCCCACCAAACCGAACATGCCGCCCATGATGTCGACGACCGAGGCGCCTGCGCGCAGCGGCTGGCCGCGGGGACCCGTCATGTACGCGAGCCCGCCCATGT
Organism: uncultured Streptomycetaceae bacterium; assembly: GCA_964621335.1. Lineage (GTDB taxonomy): Bacteria > Pseudomonadota > Gammaproteobacteria > Burkholderiales > SG8-41 > JAQGMV01. The sequence continues at coordinate 827 of CAZULX010000129.1, read as the reverse complement.
ACTGCACGACTTCGTCCAGCGCCGGCCGTTTTTCGTACGGGCCGCTCAGGAAGCCTTTGAGCGCGCAGTAGACGAGGCGCGGATTGAGCGCCGACAGCGTGTCGTAGCCCAGACCGAGCCGCTCCATCGCGCCGAAGGCAAAGTTCTCGACCAGCACGTCGGCATCGGTCGCGAGCCTGCGCAGCAGCGCGAGCCCCTCTTCGTTCTTGAGGTCGATCGCGATGCTGCGCTTGTTGCGATTGAACACCGGGAAGAAGCCGGAGCCGAAGCCCGAGTTGCGCCGCGTGCGCTCGCCGCCGATCGGCTCGACCTTGATCACGTCCGCACCGAGATCCGCGAGCACCATGGTGCACGAGGGCCCCATCACCGTATGGCACATCTCGATGACGCGCGTGCCGTGAAGAGGAAGCTCGCTCAAGCGACGGCCTCTTTTCCGGCGTGCATACCCGCCTGGCGCCCGAACACAGCGCCCGCCATCATGCCGGAGCCCGACGGGTAGTTGCCGATGAAAAGCCCGCCGACCATCTCGCCTGCCGCATAAAGCCCCGGAATCGGACGGCCTGCGACGTGCTGCACCTGCGCGGTCTCGGGATCGATCCTGAGCCCGCCGTAAGTGAAGGTGATGCCGCAGCGCACCGGCCAGCCTTCGAACGGGGGCTCGTCTATCGTGAGCGCGTAGTTGCTCTTGGGCGGCGTGACGCCCGCGGTGCCTTTGCCGTCCAGGCGCAGGCGGTCGGGCTTGAACTCGCCGGGCAGCACGGCCGCGTTGAACGTGGCGACGGTCTTCGCAAGCTTCGCGGCGTCGATGCCGAGCTCCTCCGCCAGCG
>CAZULX010000128.1:0-2538 GCA_964621335.1 uncultured Streptomycetaceae bacterium | reverse complement strand
CTCGAGCGCGCTCTCGCCGTTCGCCGCGGTGCCGACCACCGCAAGCTGCTCGTCGTGGCGTATCAGACCGCGCAGCACCTCGCGGATGATGCGGTTGTCGTCGACGATAAGGATCTTCGTTTTTGCTTTCATGTGTCGCCTCGTTTCGATCTATGGATGTCTTTGCTGCGCGCTCACGCCAGGAACTCGTTGGGATCGACGCGGAGGCCGTCTTTCGGCAGCGCCCTGCGGATGCGATAGCTCTCGCCGTCCGCGGTTTTGGGCTGCTTCATGAGATCGAGAATCTTCTGCGGCCGCAGCGGATTGCCGCGGGCGTCGAGCACGATCGACACGCGCGGCTGCAGGCGGCGGGCCGGATTGTGGCCGATCACGATGGCGAGCTCGCCGGTATTGAGCTCGACCGTGCCGCCGACCGGGTAGACGCCGATGCACTGTATGAACTGCTCGACGAGGTTCTCTTCGAAAGCACGCCCGCACTGCTTGTGGAGCAGGTTGAGCGCGGCCGAAGGCGAAAGCTGACCGGCGTGCGGCCGCGTCGAGGTGAGCCTGGAATACGCGTCGACGAGGGCGGCGATCGCGCCATCGATCGAAATCTGGTCGCCGCAGAGGCCGTACGGATAGCCTTCGCCGTCGTGCCGCTCGTGGTGCAGCGCTACCACTTCGTCCACGCGAGGCGGCAATCCGCGCGCGGCGCGTATGAGCTCGACCGAGTGCATCACGTGCGTCTCGATCAACCCGGTATCGACCGCGTCCTCGGAGTTGAAAGCCGCGACCACGTCGTCCGGCAGCGCGGTCATGCCGACGTCGAGCAGCATGCCCGCGAGCCCGAGCACCTCGAGCCGCTGCGGCGCGAACTGCAGGAAGCGTCCGAAGGTGACCATCATGATGGACGTGTCCATCGCCCGGATCAGCTCGTAGCCATCCCTGCGGCGCACCGCGTTCAGCAGCAGCATCGCGTCCGGGCTGCGCTGTATGCTCTCCACCATGCTCGTCATCGCGCTGGTCAGCGCCGCGGCGTCGATCTCGCTTTCGCCGCGCGTGCTCACGAGGAGCTGCTGGAGAGCGCCTTCGCAGGACTTGTAGATTTCCTGCGCGACCGGGAACTCGTCTTCGACCGCAACGCTGTCAGCGCGCCCCGGAGCGCCTTGCAGCGCCTCCGCTGCGAGCCGCTTCTCCGGCGACCACGCCTCCCGCTCGGGATCGACGTAGACGCTCTTGCAGTACGATCTCAACTGCTCGATCTGATCTTCGGCCACCAGCGGAAAGCCCTGGAAGGCGAAGCTGGTGCCGATCCACGGACGATCGAGCTCGACCACGTACATGCCGAGGCGCAGCTCGTCGATCGGAACCTGGACTTTGTAACTAAGCAACTTCAGCTCCTTCGGTCGTGAGCGGCTCGAGCTCGGCCGAGAGCCGGCCGACGAGCGATTTCATCGAGACGAACGCGACGGCGGCCGCGGCCGCATCCCCGCGTCTGCCACACGCCTCGAGCTCCGCGACGGCAGCCAGGGCCGTGGGCGCCTCGAACGTGGCGGTCGCACCCTTGAGCGAATGCGCCTCGCGATACACCTCCTGCAGGTCTCCGCGCTCGAGCGCGGCGGCGATCGTGTCTATCTGTCCGGGTGCGCTCGAAAGGTAAATGGCCGCGACTTCCTTCAACAGCTCGGCATCGTCGCCCAGGCGCTCGAGCGTGCCCGCGAGGTCGAAGAGTCCGGCTGCGGGCTCGACGGCCTGCGCCGCGGCAGGGACGGCTGCGGACTTCGAAGCGGGCTGCACGGCGCGTTCGATCTCGCCCAGCAACTCCTCGATGCGCACCGGTTTGGTGACGAAGCCGTCCATGCCGGCCGCGACACAGAGGTCCTTGTCGCGCTGCAGCGCGTGTGCTGTCATCGCGACGATCGGCAGGTGGCGATCGCCGCGCTCCCCGGCGCGAATGAGCGTGCACGCTTCCAGCCCGCCCATGACCGGCATCTGAAGGTCCATCAGCACGACGTCGAAATCCGCGCCTTGCACCGCATCCACCGCGTCGCGGCCGGTGTTGGCGACGTGGACGGTGTGTCCGCGCGTGGTGAGGAGCTTCACCGCGAGCTTCTGGTTGATGACGTTGTCTTCGGCGAGCAGTATGTTGAGCGGCGGCAGGTTCTCGCGCAGCGCATGACGCGTGACGAGCGGCGCGTGGTTCGAACCCGCGGCGCCGAGCGCCGCGGCGGTCGCGCGGAGCAGCTCCTGGTGGCTCACGGGCTTGGTGAGATAGCCCTTCACGCCGAGCTCGCGGCAGCGCGCGGCGTCCCCGCGCTGTCCGATCGCGGTGAGGAGCATGACCGTCGAGGCCGCGATCGCCGGCTCGGCGATCATCGCGCGCGCGATCTCGAAGCCGTCGATGCCGGGCATGTGGGCGTCGAGCAAGATCACGTCGAAGGGCGCCCCGGAGGCCGCCTGCGAACGCAGGGTCGCGATCACCTCAGAGCCGCCGATCAAGGCCTGCACCCGCATTCCCGCCCCCTCCAGCATGTCCGCGAGAACGCCGCAGCTCGATGC
>CAZULX010000127.1:0-2972 GCA_964621335.1 uncultured Streptomycetaceae bacterium | reverse complement strand
AGGGTCGAGCACCATGCGCGGCGCCGGGTCGAGTATCGTCTTCGTTTCCTTCGCGAGGACCGCGCTGCGCTCGAAGTACGCGCGGTACGACTGCGCGTACGCCTCTACGTCGCGGCCGATCATCGGAATGCGCTTGGTGCGTATGACGTGGTCCGGCGTGGCCGGGCCCTGCTGCGCGAGCGCCGCCGCGTCGCTGCGTGCAGCGAACGCGCGGAACTTCGCATCGGTGTGCGTAGACATCACCACCGGAAAACCCGCGGCATCGGCTATCCGCCTTCGCAGAGCCGCAAGCTCCAGCCCGACCGCAGCCGGGGCCGGCGACGGCACGGGCTCCGGCAAGGCCCATGCGCCGCGCGCCGCCAGGAAATCCTCGGCGCGCGTGACGAGCGCTATCATGCGCTCGTACGATTCCTTCGCCGTTGCGCCGAAGGAGAAAACGCCGTGGTTCATGAGGATCATCCCGACCGTTCCGGGGTGCGCTTCCGCGGCGAAGCGCTCGGCGCAAAGCCGCGCGAGGTCAAAACCGGGCATCACGTACGGAATCACCACCACGTCGTCGCCGTAGATCTCCCGTACGTGCTTTTCGCCGTCGGCGGTATTCGTCACGGCGAGCGCCGCATCGGCGTGCGTGTGATCCACGTACTTGTACGGCAGGATCGCATGCAGTATGGTCTCGACCGACGGCGCCGGCGCGCCGGCGCGTATCACCTGCGTCGTGAGCTCGTTCATCATCTGCGGATCGGAAAGCTCGCGGAGCTTTGCGAGCTTGCGCAGGTGCTCGAGCTTTACCGGCGCGAAACCCGGTTCGCGGATCGTTTCCAGGTCCCAGCCGCTGCCTTTCACGTAGAGGATGTCGGCCTCTTCTCCGGTGACGAGACGCTCTTTGACCTTGACCGACGTATTGCCCCCGCCGTGCAGGACCAGCGTGTGGTCGCGCCCCAGCAGTTGCGAGCTGTAGACGCGGAGAGCGAGATCGCCAGGATGCCCTGCGGCTTCGGCGTCGTTCCAGAGAGAGTTCACACTGCTAGGCCTGGTAATAGTCCTTGTACCATTCGACGAAGTTCTTGATGCCGACTTCGACCGGGGTGTCTGGACGGAACCCGACATCGCGCATCAGATCCTGCACATCCGCACTCGTGTCGGGAACGTCTCCGGGCTGCAGCGGAAGGAGATTCAGTATGGCCTTGCGTCCCACGGTCTGCTCGATCAGCTCTATGTAGCGCATGAGCGGTGTCGCGCTGTCGCTTCCGATGTTGTAAATGCGGTACGGCGCCCTGCTGCTCGCAGGGTCCGGCGCCGCGCCGGACCACGCAGGATCTGGAGAAGCTGCCTTGTCCAGCACGCGTACAACGCCTTCGGCCACGTCATCCACATACGTAAAGCCCCGCGAGTGATTGCCGTGGTTGAAGACGTCGATCGGCTTTCCGGCCAGTATGTTCTTTGTGAACAGGAAGAGCGCCATATCAGGCCTTCCCCACGGGCCGTACACGGTAAAGAAGCGCAATCCGGTCGTAGGCAGGTTGAAAAGACCGCTATAGCAATGCGCCATCAGCTCGTTGGCCTTCTTACTGGCGGCATAGAGGCTGAGGGGATGGTCGACGTTCTGGTGAACGGAGAACGGAAGCGTCGTGTTCGCTCCATACACCGAGCTGCTCGACGCATACACTAAATGCTCGATCGCGTGGTGCCGGCAGCACTCCAGCACGTTCCCGAATCCAAGGAGGTTGGACTCCATGTAGGCTTCGGGATGGGTCAGTGAGTAGCGCACTCCTGCCTGTGCCGCAAGGTGTATGACCCGCTCGGGTTTGTGGAACGAAAACAAACTGGCCATCGGCTCGCGCTGGGAAATGTCTACGCGAGCCTCCGTGAAGTTTGCGTGAGCGCGGAGACGCGCGAGACGCGCCTCCTTCAGGCGCGGGTCATAGTAATCGTTGACATTGTCCACTCCGACGACCGTGTCGCCGCGTGCCAGCAGGCGGGAAGCCGTATGGAAGCCGATAAAGCCGGCAGAGCCGGTGACAAGAACCTTCATGTTTTGATTACTATAAGAGTCCGACAGGCGTGTTGATGGACGATCAGCCGCGCCGATTATACTTTGCCGCATACTCCCGACGGATGAAGAAAGCAGCCTCGAGCTCCGGCCTTGCGTGGATGCTGCTCGCGCTTGCGCTGCCGGCGCCGGCCGCAGGCGCTGATGCGGTGAAGACGCTGCGCGTCACGTTCCAGGCGGCGGAAACCGGCTTCGACCCGGCGAAGATCGCCGACGTGTACTCGGGTAGCGTCGCGCAGGCGATTTTCGAGCCGCTGCTCACGTACGACTATCTCGCCCGGCCCGCGAAGCTCGTGCCGGAGGTCGCGGAATCGCTTCCCGTGGTGTCCGACGGCGGTAAGACTTATACGCTCAAGGTGCGGCGCGGCATCTACTTCGCGGACGACCCGGCTTTCAAAGGCAAGCCGCGCGAGCTCACCGCGCGCGATTACGCGTACTCGATCAAGCGCTTTCTCGATCCGGCGAACCGCTCGCCTTACGCATTTCTCTTCGAAGGCAAGATCGCCGGCCTGGACGAGCTCGCGGCGCGCGCGGTCAGGACCAACCGCTTCGATTACGACGCCGAGGTAGCCGGCCTCGAGACGCCCGATCGATACACGCTGCGCATTCGCTTGAACCAGCCCGATCTCAATTTTTCACACGTGCTCGCGTTCAACCTGTCGGGCGCGGTCGCACGCGAGGCGATCGAAGCCTACGGCGCCGATACCGCCTCGCATCCCGTAGGGACCGGGCCTTTCGTGCTCAAGAGCTATACGCGCTCCTCGAAGATCGTGCTGGAAGCGAACCCGCGCTACCGGAACAAAGTCTGGGATTTCACGCCGGGCGCCGACCCGCTCGATGCGAAGATAGCTGCCCGCATGAGAGGCAGGAAGCTGCCGCAGCTCGGTCGCGTCGAAATCAGCATCATGGAGGAGACGCAAAG
>CAZULX010000126.1:0-7944 GCA_964621335.1 uncultured Streptomycetaceae bacterium | reverse complement strand
GGACTGGCGGCCGGTGTGCTACTCGGCAGCTAGCCTGCCCGGCCGCACTTAATAAGTCCTAACCGTAACGCCAAAAACGACACATCGCTTTGGGAGGCGCTGCCGTAGAATGACGGGTCGCTGTTAACCCGATAAATATTCAACAAGAAATGCTCGGTCCTGCCACATGAGCCCGCTGCTCGAAGTGGCGGCGGTCACCCACCCCGGCAAGGCCCGATCGCAGAACGAGGACTTCATCGCGGCCGACGCGCAGGCGGGACTGGCGGTGCTCGCCGACGGCATGGGCGGGCACAACGCGGGGGAGGTCGCAAGCCGCATGGCCGTCGAACTCGTAGCTTCGCAGATCCTGCGGCAGCGTGCGCAGGGCGCGCCGCTGGACGCCGCACGCGCCGAAGCGCTGATCGTTGCGCAGATGGCCATGGCCAATTCGACCCTCCTTGAGGCTGCACACGCGCAGCCCGAATACCGCGGCATGGGAACGACGCTGGTCATCGTCGTGTGGCACGGCGACGGCGTGAGCTACGCACACGTAGGCGACTCGCGTCTTTACAGGCTGCGCCGCGGCGAGCTGCGCCGGCTGACGCGCGATCACTCGATCGTGCAGGAGCAGCTCGAGCGCGGCGCGATCAGCCCCGAGCAGGCCCGCCACGCGCCCAACCGTAACGTCCTCACGCGAGCCGTCGGGATAGACCCCGAGGTCGAAGCCGACGTGCGCACGCTCGAAGTCGAGCCCGACGACGTTTACCTGCTGTGCTCGGACGGTCTCACCGACATGCTCACCGACGACGAGATTCGTCATACGCTCCTCTCGCACCCTGCTCCCGTGAGCGCGGCGGCGCACCGGCTCGTCGAGCGGGCGAACGAGAACGGAGGGCTGGACAATATCTCGGTCGTGCTCGTGCGCGTCACCGGTCGCGGCGGGGATCGCGGTGCATGAAGAAGAACAAACTGCGCATCGCGCTGGGTCTTGTGCTGGTGGTGATGCTCCTCGCGCACGTCGCCGACCGCCTGCGTATTCCCTTCGTGGACAACCTCGAATCCATCATCTACGACGCGAGGCTGCGCCTCACGATGCCGCGCACCCAGGACAACCGCATCGTCATCCTCGACATCGACGAGAAAAGTCTCGTCGAGCCCGAGCGCGGCGGAGAAGGGCGCTGGCCGTGGCCGCGCGACCGTCTGGCGCTCCTGATGGACAAGCTTTTCGACCACTACCAGATCGCCGCGGTGGGCTTCGACGTGGTGTTCGCGGAGATCGACAACTCCTCCGGTCTGCGGGTGCTCGAGAAGCTGCGCACCGCGGAGCTGAAAGAGGTGCCGCAGTTTCAGAGTGCTTTCGATGAGCTCAGGCCGCGGCTCGATTACGACCAGCTGTTCGCGCAAAGCATGAAGGACCGGTCGGTCGTGCTCGGGTACACCTTCCTCGCCGAAGACGCGATCAAGGGGGCGATCGGCGCCCCGGTCCTGAAGGCAGCGGACTTCGGGGGTCACCCGCCGCCGCTCGAAGAGTACAACGGCTATACCGGCAATCTGGTGGAGTTCCAGAAAAACGCGGCGTCCTCCGGCCACTTCAATCCCAAAGTCGATGACGACGGCAAGACGCGGCGCGTGCCGATGCTCGCGAAGTACAAGGACGGCTACTACGAGCCGCTTTCGATGGCGATCGTGCGGCTGATTGCCGGCTCCCCGCCCGTCATGCCCGCGCTCGCCGACGACAGCTTTTCATCGGCCGAGAATCTCTCCCTGGACGCCATACGGATCGGGCGCTACCAGGTTCCGGTGGACGACAAAGGGACCGCGCTGGTCCCGTATCGCGGGCCCAAAGGCAGCTTCGTTTACCACTCCCTCGTCGACGTGCTGAACGACCGGGTGGACGTGAACGCGCTACGCGGGAAGATCGCGCTCGTGGGCGCGAGCGCACCGGGACTCCTGGACCTGCGCGCGACGCCGGTCGATCCGGCTTATCCGGGCGTGGAGATCCACGCCAACCTGATCGCCGGCATGCTCGATCAGAACATCAAGCACAAGCCCCCGTACGCCCAGGGCGCCGAGTTCGTCCTCGTTCTGCTCGTCGGGCTGGCCATGGCGATCTGGCTGCCCATGCTCGCGCCGCAGCCGGCGACCCTCGTCACGCTGTGCCTGCTGGTGCTCGCGGTCGGCGTCAACCTGAGCCTTTTCCACTATGTCCACGTCGTGCTGCCGCTCGCGACCGGTCTCGCGATGATCCTCACGCTCTTCATCCTGAACATGGCGTACGGTTTTTTCGTCGAGGCGCGGGGCAGGCGCCAGATCACCGGCCTTTTCGGCCAGTACGTGCCGCCCGAAGTGGTCGACAAGATCGCCCAGGACCCCGAAAAAGCCTCCATGGAAGGCGAGTCGCGGGAAATGACAGTGCTTTTCACCGACGTGCGGAACTTTACGACGATATCCGAGGGGCTGGACCCCAAAGCGCTTTCGCAGCTAATGAACGAGTTTTTGACGCCGTTAACAGAGGTGATTTACCGGCATCGGGGCACGATCGACAAGTACATGGGGGATTGCATCATGGCTTTCTGGGGCGCCCCCCTCCCGGACCCCGACAATGCCCGCAACGGGGTGCTCGCCGGACTCGAGATGCAGCGCATCCTGAAAGAGATGCAGCCGTATTTCCATTCGAAGAACTGGCCGCCGATCCGCATCGGCGTGGGGCTCAATACCGGGCGCATGAGCGTCGGCAACATGGGCTCCCGGGTGCGTCTCGCCTATACGGTCATGGGTGACGCCGTCAATCTCGCTTCGCGCCTGGAAGGTCTCACAAAGGAATATGGGGCTGATATCATAGTTGGCGAGGATACGAAGAACGCCGTCCCGGGGGTGGTATACCGGGAAATCGACCTGGTTCGGGTCAAGGGCAAAGATACGGCCGTCGCGATCTTCGAGCCGCTCGGGCTGGAGAAGGACGTGACGAAGGCGATGCTGGATGACGTGCACCTTTTTCACGAAGCGCTGGAGCTCTACCGCAAACAGGACTGGCATATGGCAGAGCTGCGACTGCTCAAGCTCAAAACGTTGTCGCCGAAAGCAGCGCTCTACGACATTTTCCTCGAGCGCATCGCGTTCCTGCGCGCCAACCCACCCGCGCCCGGCTGGGACGGCGCTTTCACATTCCACACCAAATAGAGATGAAGATAAGAATACTCGGCTGCAGCGGGGGCATCGGCGGCGACTTGCGCACGACCTCTATGCTCCTCGACAGCGACGTGCTGATCGACGCCGGCACCGGTGTGGGGGACCTCTCGGTCGCGGAGCTGACGGCGATAGACCACATCTTCGTCACGCATTCCCATATGGACCACGTGGCGTCGATCCCGTTTCTCGCCGACACGGTCGGCTGGATGCGCGAGAAGCCGATCGTGATCTACGCCACGGCCGAAACGCTCGCGATCCTGCGCGAGCACCTGTTCAACTGGAAGCTGTGGCCCGATTTCTCGCAGATACCCGACCCGGAGCGGCCGGTGCTGCGCTTCCAGCAGATCGAGGTCGGCGTGCCGGTCACGCTGGGGACGCGCACGGTGACGGCGCTTCCCGCGAACCACGTGGTTCCGGCGATCGGTTTTCACATCGACTCCGGAAGCGCGAGCCTCGTGTTTTCGGGTGACACCACCACCAACGACGCGCTGTGGCAGCACGTGAACGAGATCCGTAATCTGCGTTACCTCATCATCGAGACCGCGCTTTCGGACCGCGAGCGCGAGCTCGCCATCGCATCCAAGCATCTGTGCCCCAGCCTGCTCGCCGAGGAGCTCGCGAAGCTGCGCAGCTCCCCGGACGTCTACATCACGCACTTGAAGCCGCGCGAAGCCGACCTCATCATGGAAGAGATCGGCGTGCGAGTGACCGAACGCCGCGCGCAGATGCTGAAGAACAACCAGGTCTTCGAGCTGTGAGTGATGCGCGACTCCAGCACGCGGGCGCGCGAGGAAGGCCGTCATGATTAGCGTCCTCAAGAGCGGAGCTGCCGGCGCGGACAACCTGGCGGACAAGCTCACTTTCCAGCAGAAGCTCCAGGCCGTCACCAACAAGGTCCACTCGACGAGCAATCTCGACGAGATCATGGTGGAGATTTCGCAGGAGCTCTGCGACCTCTTCGAAGCGGACCGCCTGACGATCTACGTCACGAGCGAGGACAAGACTTCGATCGTCTCCAAGGTGAAAACGGGACTCGCGTCGTTCAAGGACATCAAGCTGCCGATCAACGAGCAGTCGATCGCCGGGCATGTGGCGCTCCACAAGCGCGTGGTGAACATCCGCGACGTCTACGACGAGGCCGAGCTCAAGAGCTACGGCGGGCAGCTGAATTTCCTCAAGGCCGTCGACTTGAAGACGGGCTATCGCACGCGCCAGATGCTGGTCGCGCCCGTCCTGGATGCACGCAACCGCGATCTCGTCGGCGTCGTCCAGATCATCAATTCCCGCACCGGCCGGCCTTTCCCGCCGGTCATGGAGGAAGGCGTCGCCCAGCTCGCCGAGACGCTCGCCATGGCACTGCAGCAGCGCCAGAAACCCACCATGATGCCGCTTCGCAGCAAGTACGAAGCGCTGGTTGCGAACGCCGTGCTCTCTTCCGACGAGCTCGAGCTTGCCCAGCGCTCCGCGCGGCGCAAGAACCTCGACCTGGAGACTGTGCTCGTCGACGAGTTCCAGGTGAAGGTGCCCGACCTCGGCCAGGCGCTCTCGGTGTACTTCGGCGTGCCGTACGAGCCCTACAAGTCCGACCGCATCCGGCCCGGAGACCTGCTGCGCAACATGAGCCAGGAGTTCTGCGAGACGAACCAGTGGCTGCCGCTCGGCGAAGATGCGGACGGCCTCGCGATCATGACGCTCGACCCGGAGCAGGTGAAATCGTCGCGCATGGTCGTGAACGTCTATCCGAAGAGCAAGATCGCCTACACCGTGACGACGCACCAGGAGTTCGCGACGACGGTCGAGCAGATGTTCGGCTCCGGGGTCATGGACGACAACCTCGGCGACATCGGCGACCTGCTCGGCACGATGGACGACGAAGAGGGCGAGAGCGGCATGTCCGAGGACATCGCCTCGGCCGCGAGCGACAACGAGCTCGTGAAGCTCGTGAACAAGGTGATCGTCGACGCCTACAGGCAGGGCGCCTCCGACATCCACATCGAGCCCTACCCGGGGAAGGCCAAAACCGATATCCGCTTCCGCCGCGACGGTACTCTCCTGCCTTACATCTCGGTCCCCAGCAGTTATCGCAGCGCGCTCGCCGCGCGGATCAAGATCATGTGCGATCTCGACATCTCCGAGCGCAGGAAGCCGCAGGACGGCAAGATCAAGTTCAAGAAATACGGTCCGCTCGACATCGAGCTGCGCGTGGCGACCATACCTACCGCAGGCGGCGTCGAAGACATCGTGATGCGGATCCTGGCCGGGGGCGAGCCGATACCGCTCGACAAGCTCGGGCTTTCCCCGCGCAACGTCGCGCTCTGCAAGAGCACCATCCAGAAACCGTACGGGCTTTTCTTCGTGTGCGGCCCCACCGGTTCGGGCAAGACGACCACGCTCCACTCGGTGCTGGGTTACCTCAACACGCCGGCAAGGAAGATCTGGACGGCCGAGGACCCGGTCGAGATCACGCAGAAAGGCCTGCGTCAGGTCCAGGTGAACCGTAAGGCGGGCCTGGATTTCGCCATCGTCATGAAAGCCTTTCTGCGCGCCGATCCGGACATCATCATGGTCGGGGAGATGCGCGACAAGGAAACGGTCTCCACCGGCATCGAAGCCTCGCTCACCGGGCACCTGGTGTTCGCCACGCTGCACACCAACAGCGCGCCGGAATCGATCGTGCGCCTGCTCGACATGGGCATGGACCCGTTCAACTTCTCCGACGCGCTGCTGGGCATACTCGCGCAGCGGCTGGCGAAGCGCCTGTGCAAGTGCAAGGAAGCGCACGTCGCGACCGATCACGAGATCGATCTCCTGGTGGACGAGTACGCGCAGGAACTCCTGATAATTCCTGCGTGGAAGGCCGACCGGGCCGGCGAGCGCGCGAAGCTGCGCGAGTCGTGGATCAAGGATTTCGGCAACGAACAGGGCGAGATCATCCTGCACACCGCGAAGGGCTGCGATATTTGCGCCAACACCGGCTACAAGGGCCGCATGGGTCTGCACGAGCTCCTGATCGGGACCGACCGCGTCAAGCAGCAGATCCAGGAGCACGCGCGCGTTGCAGAAATGCTCGCCACCGCGCTCGAGGACGGCATGCGCACCCTCAAGCAGGACGGCATAGAGAAGGTGCTGCAGGGGATGACCGACATCCAGCAGGTGCGGGCGGTATGCATCAAGTAGCGCCCGCCGCGGAAGACGCCATGCAAGAGATGCGCGAGACGCCGGACTCGACCGATCTTCTGCAGCGTCTCGACCAGCTCGTCGAGATCGGCGTCGCGCTCTCGAGCGAGCGCGACATCGACAAGCTGCTCGAGTCGATCCTCGTCGCCGCCAAGTCGATCACCAATGCCGACGGCGGCACGCTCTACCGCATGCAGGACGGGCGCGATCTGAAGTTCGAGATCATGAGGAACGACACCCTCGGCATCGCCATGGGCGGCACGAGCGGCATGCCGATACCGTTTCATCCGGTGCACCTCTACGACGAGGACGGAAAGCCCGTGCAGAGCATGGTGGCCGCCTATGCCGTCCACCACGACTGCTCGGTGAACATCGCCGACGCCTACACCGAAAAAGGCTTCGACTTCTCGGGCACCAAGCGCTTCGACGAGAAGACCGGCTACCGCTCGCGCTCCTTCCTCACGATCCCGATCAAGAACCACGAGAACGAGATCATCGGCGTTCTGCAGCTTCTGAACCACAAGGACCGCGTGACCGGCACGGTGAAGCCGTTCTCCGAGGCCGACCAGCGCCTCGCCGAGTCGCTCGGCTCGCAGGCGGCGATAGCGCTCACCAATCGCCTACTCATCAACCACCTGGAGAACCTGTTCGAGTCGTTCATCAAGGTGATCAACGCGGCGATCGACGACAAGTCGCCGTATACCGGCGGCCACTGCGAGCGCGTGCCTTCGCTCACCATGCTGCTCGCCGAGGCGGTCACGCGCTGCAAGAGCGGGCCGCTCAGCGATTTCACCATGACCGATCGCGACCGCTACGAGCTCAAGATCGCGGGCCTGCTGCACGACTGCGGCAAAGTGACGACGCCGGTCCACGTCGTAGACAAGGCGACCAAGCTGCAGACCATTTTCGACCGCATCGAGCTCGTCGACACGCGCTTCGAAGTCCTCAAGCGGGACGCGATGATCGAGCTCGCAGGCGACCCCGCGGCGCTCGCGCGGCGTATCGCCGAGATCGAGGACGATCGCGAGTTCCTGCGACGCACCCACGTCGGCGGCGAGTTCATGAAAGACGGCGATCTCGAGCGTGTGCGCACGATCTCCAGGCGCTACCGCTGGCGCAATCCGGCCGGCGAGGACGTGAATTTCCTGTCGGACGAGGAAGTCGAGAATCTGACGATACGCGCAGGAACGCTCACCGGCGACGAGCGGCAGGTGATCAACCACCACATCACGATGACGATACAGATGCTGGAAGCGCTGCCGTGGCCCAAGCACCTCTCCAACGTCGTCGAATACGCCGGCGGGCACCACGAGCGCATGGACGGCAAAGGCTATCCGAAAGGGCTTACGCGCGAGCAGATGTCGGTGCAGGCGCGCTGCATGGGGATCGCGGACATTTTCGAGGCGCTGACCGCCCGCGACCGTCCCTACAAGAAAGGCAAGACGCTATCCGAAGCGCTCACGATACTGGGCAGGTTCAAGCTGAACGGGCACATCGATCCCGATCTATTCGACGTGTTCATGTGGGAGAAAGTGTACGAGAGCTATGCTCGCGACTTCATGCCTCCCGAGCAGATCGACGAAGTCGATCCCGCTTCCA
>CAZULX010000125.1:0-2601 GCA_964621335.1 uncultured Streptomycetaceae bacterium | reverse complement strand
GTGGCTCATGCGGTCGGACACGTAATCCGCGGCGATATCGAGCGAGCGGCGCGAAAGCCCCAGCCAGCGCATGCAGTGCGTGAGCCGCGCGGTGCCGAGCCTGATCTGCGTCAGCTTCAGCCCGTCGCCGACGTTCATCAGGCGGTCCTCTTCGGGAATCTCGAGACCGTCGAACTCGAGCTCGCAATGTCCGCCGTGCTCCTCGGGGCCCATGATCGGGATGCGGCGCACGATGCGCCAGCCGGGCTGGTCGCGGTCGAACATGAACGCCGTGAGCCCTTTGCGCGGGTCGTCGGAAGTCTTGGCGAGCAGGATGAAGTGCTGCGCGACTCCGGCGCCGGTGATGAACCACTTGCGCCCGTGCACGACCCACTTGTCGCCCTTCTTCGTCGCGGTCGTTTTCATAAGCGTGGGATCGGTGCCCGCGCCGGGCGCAGGCTCGGTCATGACGATCGCAGAGCGCACTTTGCCGTCCACGATCGGCTGCAGCCAGCGGGTCTTCTGCCGCTCGGTGCCGACCTTGTTCAGCACGGTCATGTTGCCGTCGTCGGGCGCGGCGCAGTTGAAGACGGCCGGTCCGAAGAGCGAATAGTTCATCTCCTCGTAGCACGCCGCCATGCCGACGACGGTGAGGCCCTGCCCTCCGCGCTCGGGCGGCATTTGCGGCGCCCACAGTCCGGCGGCTTTGGCTTCCGCGCGCAGAGTCTCGAGGAGGTCGAGCCGGATGTTCTCGTGCTCGTCGAACGACTGCGGGTCGCGCTCGAGCGGGAGCACGCGCCCGAGGACGAAGTCTCTGTAGCGCTTGCGGTAGCTCTCGGTTTTCGAGTCGAGCACGAATTCCACGGTCTTCTCCTTCAGGCGGGTGATTTCGCGCGCTCGCGCAGCACGAACTTCTGGATCTTGCCCGTCGCGTTGCGCGGCAGATCGCCGAACACGATGCGCTTGGGCGCCTTGAAATGCGCGAGTGTCGCACGCGCGTGCGCAATGAGCTCGTCGCCGCTCGCGTGCATGCCGGGCTTCAGCGTGACGAACGCGACGGGTACTTCGCCCCATTTCTCGTCGGGACCGGCGACGACCGCGACTTCGAGCACGCACGCGTGCGTCGAGAGCGCGCGCTCGACTTCGATGGAGGCGATGTTTTCGCCGCCCGAGATGATGATGTCCTTGGCGCGGTCCCTGATCTCGACGTAGCCATCGGGGTGCATCACGGCGAGATCACCCGTGCGAAACCATCCGTCCGGCGCCGCTTCGCGCGTGGCTTGCGGGTCGAGATAGTAGCCGAGCATCACGTTGTTGCCGCGGAGCGAGATCTCGCCCATTGCCGCGCCGTCGGCCGGAACATCGCCGCCGGCTGCATCCACTACGCGCAATTGCTGCGACACCACGTTGGCGACGCCCTGGCGCGCTTTGAAGCGCGCCTCGTCCTCGGGCGCGAGCGCGTTCGAATCCGGATGCCACTCGCAGATCACCGCGGGTCCGAAAGTTTCGGTGAGACCGTACAGATGCGTCACGTCCATGCCGAGGGCCGACAGCCGCGCGAGGAGGGCCGGCGTCGGCGGTGCGCCGCCGGTTGCGACTTTGATCCGTCGCGGGCGCTCGGGCGCGGCCGCCGATGCGTGCCACGCCAGCATGATGAGCACCGTCGGCGCGGCATTGAAATGCGTGATCCGGGACTCGCGCAGATGCTTCCAGACGAGCTCCGGCTCGAGCCTGCGCAGGCATACATGGGTCGCGCCGGCGGCGGTCACCGCCCACGTGAAGCACCAGCCGTTGCAGTGGAACATGGGGAGCGTCCACAGGAAGACGCTCCCGGCATCGAGCTGCATGTGCAGCGCCATCGCCAGCGCCTGCAGATAGGCGCCGCGGTGGTGGTACATGACGCCTTTGGGCACGCCTGTCGTGCCGCTCGTGTAGTTGAGCGAGACGAGCCCGCGCTCGTCCGCGGGCGTGCACGAATACGGCTCGGCGGCCGCGAGCATCGCTTCGTACTCGTCGTCGCCGCCCGCGCGCACCAGCGTGAGGGCCGTGCCGGCCTGTCGAGCGATTTCCCGCGCCGCCGCTTCGAGCTCGTGATCGAAGACGAGGACCGACGCGCCCGCGTGCTCGACGATGCGCGCGAGGTCCGATGCCGTCAGGCGCGGATTGAGCGCGACGAGAACGGCCCCCGCGAGGGGAACGCCGTAATGCCCTTCCAGCAGGACGTGCGTATTCGGCGCGAGCACCGCGACGCGGTCGCCCTCGCGTACGCCCAGGCCGCGCAGCGCGCCCGCGAGCTTGAGCGCGCGCTCGAGAAACTGCGCGTAGGTGTAGCGCCGGTCGCCGTCCACGACCGCGATTCGATCGGCGAACACCCGCGCCGAGCGCATGAGGAACGCGGTGGGCGTGAGCGGCTCGTAGGACATCGCGTCCTGCATGGGCTTCAGCTCTCGAGGCTTTTCGGGTTCGATACGCGTAGCCGCGCTTCCACGCTCTCGCGCAGATGCTCGATCAGCGCGCGGCGCCGATCGCCGTCGTCGAAGGCGCCCGCGCGTATGTCGCGTGCAAGCCGGCGATCGTGCTCGCGCAGCGCGTCGTGGAGTGCGGCGCCGGTGAGCGCGCGCG
>CAZULX010000124.1:0-4575 GCA_964621335.1 uncultured Streptomycetaceae bacterium | reverse complement strand
GCACGAAACCGATGTTCGGGCCGCCCGGGCACGCGTACGTCTATCTCATCTACGGGATGTATCACTGCATGAACGTGGTCACACAGCCCGAAGGCGTCGCTTCCGCGGTGCTGCTGCGAGCGCTCGAGCCCGTGCGCGACGAAGGCCGCACGCAAGGCCCGGGGCTGCTGTGCCGCGCCATGCGCATCGACAACCGGCTGAACGGTCACGATCTCCTGAGCGACGACTTTTTCATCGCGGACGACGGTTACCCGAAGAAGTTCTCGATCGTGAAGCGGCCCCGCATCGGCGTCGACTACGCCGGGCACTGGGCCCGACGGCTCCTGCGGTTCTATATCCGGGGCAATGCTTACGTGTCGCGGCGGTAGGCAGTCCCTTTTTTTTACAGTATTGATATTGCTGCAAGCGGGACTCCAAGGCGCGAAATGGGGTTTGCGGGATATATGAACCGCCTGGGTTACATCATCGTCGGCACGCTCGCGCTGCTGATCCTCGCCCTCCTCGGGGCGATGCACTACGCCGCGCGCTCGGTGGAGAGCTCGATCCGTGAGGCGCTGGGGCCCGAAGGCGAAGCGGCCTCGATCACGGTGCGCCTGACGGGCATCGAGCTTACGGACGTGCGCATCAAGGCGCCGAAAGGCTGGCCGGCGGACAGCGCATTGCGCGCGCGCCGCGTCTTGGTTACCCCGGACGTGCGTCACCTCGTGTCGGACCATATCGAGATCAAGCGCATCGACATCGAGGGGGCGTATCTCTCCGCGGTGCGCCCGAAGGAAGGCGGTGGCCTGCGCGTGATGCCGAGCCTCGCCGAGCGCGCGAAAAAGAAGAACGCGGATGGCGAGGACAAGCGAGGCACGACGGTGGACACGGTCTCGCTCAGCAACTGCGTCATCGAAGTGTTCGATGCGAGTGTCGCCGGCAAGACGCAGAAGGTGCGTCTCGACGACGTCAAGGGGACGGTCAGGGACATCCGTGTGCCCGAGCTCGACACGCGCAGCCGAGTGGACCTGCACGGCGTCGTCAAAGGCCCCAACCGCAGCGGCACAGTCGCCATACAAGGCTGGGTCGAAGCCGCAGCGAAGAACGCCGAGCTCGCGGCGCAGGTGAAGAACGTCGAGCTCACACTCTTCGAGCCCTATCTCATGAGCAAAGCGAAATCCGGCATCGACAGCGGAACGTTCGATCTGGAGCTCAAATCCACCGTGCGCAGGAACGTCGTCGATGCGAGCGGCACGCTCACGGTGAACGCGCTCAAGCTGAAGCCGAGCGAGACGCCGATCGGCGCGCTCAGCGGCCTGCCGCGGCGCGTGGCGATCGGCGCCCTGGAGGACGATCAGGGACAGATCACGGTGCCTTTCACGCTCGCCGGCGACCTCGACGATCCCACGTTCTCGCTTGCCGGCGATGCCGCGCTGCAGACCGGCGTCGCAGTGGCTAAAGCTTTCGGTATGAGCTTCGAGGGCATTGCGCGAGCCTTTCTCATCATCGTCAACGGTCTCGGCGGCGCTTTCGGCGCGCTCGTTCCCGGCTGAGGAGAAGCCCGGCTCCGGTCTCGACGCACTGTAACTTTCGTCCGCCATCGGCGTTTACCAGGGCGTGGGCGAGAGCGCCTTGCTACAATCGCGACCTTATGAAAAAGCCATTCATCGCCGGCCGTGTCCTTGTTCTGCTCGTTGCGCTCTTCGCGGTCGCCGCGTGCGCGAGCGCGGCTGACAAGGTCCTCTACGAAAGGCCGTCGAAGTACAGCAACATCATCGTCACCGAAGACGCGGATGGACTGCGCGTGCTGCGCTTCGAAAGAGGCGGCGCACGCCAGACGATCGCCAAACCGGGACAGCCCGAATACCTCGGTTTCGCCTACACCAAGGTGGCTTTCGTGGGGCTCGCGCTTTCCGACGAGCCGCAGCGCGTGCTCGTGGTCGGCGTGGGCGGCGGCACGATGCCGATGTTCCTGCGTCACTACTATCCGAAAGCGGTGATCGACGCGGTCGACATCGATCCGGACGTGGTGCACGTCGCGAAGGAGTATTTCGGCCTGCGCGAGGACGAGCGGCTCAAAGCCCACGTGGGCGACGGCCGCGCTTTCGTGGAAAAGACCCGCGAGCCGTACGACATCATCTTCCTCGACGCTTTCGGCACGCGTAACGTGCCCACGCACCTCACCACCGTCGAATTCATGCGCGCGGTGCGCCGCGCAGTGAAGCCGGGCGGGGTCGTCGTGTGGAACATCTGGGGGCGGTCGGCCAACCCGCTGTTCGATTCGATGGTGCGCACTTACAAGGAAGTCTTCGACGAGCTCTACCTCCTCGACGTGCCCGGCACGACGAACAAGATCCTGCTCGGGCTGCCGCGGAGGCAAACGCTCGATCGCGCCGGACTCGCCGGGCTCGCGCGCAAGGTCGGAGCCGAGCGCCGCTTCCAATTCGATCTCGGCGACATCGACGAGCACCAGTTCCACCACCTGTCCGGCAAGGGAGGCAGCGGTCGCGTGTTGCGTGACGCCGACGCCGCCCAGCCTGCCGCAGCGCGTTAGGCGTCTGCGGCGGAGTGTGACGAATGGCCTAATTGCCCTTCCGCGAGGTTCGTTATGCTCGGCTCGTCTTCGTGAAAGGGTAATTAACATGTCTAAATCGATCGCGAACTTTCTCGGCTCGGTCACCCGCGTTTGGGCGCGGATGAACGAGTTCCTGAACATGCACAACGAGCGTGCGGTGGCCGCATGGGGCTCTTCGCTCCAGTACAAGCGCCGCTACACGAATCCGGACGCCGCCAAGCGCGCGCGCCAGGGCATCTAAGGGTGTAAGACCCGGCGGTTTTCCTCGCCGCCGTCCGACGTTTCCGCTTCGAACTCCGGTCCTATCCGAGCAGGCGCCGCCCGCGGCCACGCGGTCGCGGCGCATCGCCTTTTCTGCTACCGTAAGCGCCGCTGCACCTGAGGGCGTCTCCACGGGGCGCTCAGCCTGCCAGGCGCAGCTCTCGATAACGTTTTCTATCCGGAGCTCACATGGATCGCAGATCTTTTCTCAAAACCGGCGCGGCGCTGCCCGCTGCCGCCGCCATTGTGGGCGTGCCCCGTTTGGCGGGTGCCAACACCGCCCCGAATGCGTGGCGCGTGTTCGAAGTCGTCACCCGCGTGCAGGTCCTCGACGCCGACGGCGTCACCCGCGTCTGGCTGCCGGTGCCGCTCACCCGCGACACCGACTACTTCAAGAGTCTCGGCAACGCCTGGAAAGTCGAAGGCGGCACCGTGGCCTACGTCGAAGACCCCAGATATGCGCTGGGCATCGTTTCCGGCGAGTTCGCGAAGTCGACACAGAACCCGGTGCTGGTGCTCTCGAGCCGCTTCGCCACGCGCGACCGCCAGGTCGACCTGAAGGCGAAGCCGCACAGCGCGCCGGGCGAGTCGCCCGCCGAGCTCAAGCTCTCGCTCCGGCCGACCGAGCTGATCCCGACCGACGGCATCGTGCGCGACACCGCGATGAAGATCACGAAGGGGCAGCGCACCGACGTCGACAAGGCCCGGGCGATTTACGAATGGATCGTCGACAACACGCATCGCGATCCCAAGGTGCGCGGCTGCGGCTGGGGCGACATCAAAGGCATGCTCGAGACCGGCAACCTCGGCGGCAAATGCGGCGACCTGAACGCCCTTTTCGTCGGCCTTGCGCGCGCCTCAGGCGTTCCGGCGCGCGACGTCTACGGCGTGCGCGTGGCGAAGTCCGAGCACGGCTACGTGAGCATGGGGGCGAACACCGAATCGGTGACGCGCGCGCAGCACTGCCGCGCTGAATTCTGGTCGCAGGCGCACGGCTGGGTGCCGGTCGATCCCGCCGACGTGCGCAAGGTCGCGCTGGAAGAGCCGCCCGGCAAGCTGCCGATGTCGCACGAAAAAGTGCGGGTCGCGCGCGAGCGGCTGTTCGGTTACTGGGAGATGAACTGGCTCGCGTATAACCGCGGCCACGACGTGAAGTTTCCCGGCGCGACCGGAGACTGGAAAGCCCCTTACTTCATGTATCCCGACGGACAGACGGCGAAAGGGCGGCTCGATCCCCTCGACCCGGACAAGTTCCAGTACACAATGACTGCGAAAGAGCTGAAGGTTTCTTAGGGCGGTCTGATACGGGAAGCGGCGGCAGCGATGCCGCCGTTTTTTTTGAGTTGCCATATGTCGACGGTTCAAGGCCTTAGCCCCGATGTCAGCGCTCACTCTGCATAAAGTTGTCGGCGGAATGGCAAAGCACGGCAAGCGAGGCGACCGACGCGTCCGCCGCCGCGTTTTCGGGACGCGCGCTGCATTGAGCACAGCCGCTTTTCCTGCCGCCGCGCCCGGCGGCCGCGTGCGCGCTGTTCGAAACGCCGCAGCGTTGCAGAGCGGACCGTCGAGTCTCAAGGCGCGGGGACGAGCACGCGCGCGCCGGCAGTGTCCGCCAGCACGATGCGCTCGAACTCGGCCGCCGTGACCGGCCGGCTCTTGAAATAGCCCTGATACTCGTCGCAGCCGAGCGAGCGCAGGAACTCGAGCTGATCGGCGGTCTCGACGCCTTCGGCGATGACTTTCAGCCTCAGGTTGTGCGC
>CAZULX010000123.1:0-4049 GCA_964621335.1 uncultured Streptomycetaceae bacterium | reverse complement strand
GCGCTCGAGGTCGTTCGAGTCCATCACGCGCTCGACCATGTGCTCGTGCGCGGCGAAGGTGCCCGACTGGCGCAAAAGCTTGTCCACGAGCGTGGTCTTGCCGTGGTCGACGTGGGCGATGATCGCGATGTTGCGGAGTGCTCGGGCCATAGGAATCCTGGTGAGACGAAAAACCGACAATTATAGCAGGCTGAGCAAGATATGCGCCTGATTCTCTTGGAATTTCCCTACGTTTGCAGCCGGGGGTTGAGCACGTCGCGCAGATGATCCCCGACCAGGTTGATGGCGACGATCGTCGAGAGCAGCGCCACGCCCGGGAAAAAGCTCGTCCAGTACTTGCCCGAAAGGAGGTGCGCGTAGCCGTTCGCGATCAAGAGTCCCAGCGAAGGCGAGGTGATCGGCATCCCGAGGCCGAGGAAGGAGAGCGTTGCTTCCAGGGCGATAGCGTGGGCGACCTGGACGGTGGCGACGACGATGAGCGGTGGCAGGCAGTTGGGCAGGATGTGGCGATACAGGATGCGCCACGGACCGTAGGCGAGACAGACCGCCGCATCGACGTATTCCTTGCGCTTCTCCACCAGGGCGCTCGAGCGCACGGTGCGCGCGTAATACGCCCATTGCACGAAGACGAGCGCGATCACGATCTTGTCCACGCCCTGTCCGAGCACGGCGAGGAGCACGAGCGCGATCAGGATCGAGGGGAACGAAAGCTGGAGGTCCACGATGCGCATGATCAGCGCGTCGACCCAGCCCCCGGCGTATCCGGCGGCGAGCCCGATGATAAGGCCGAGGGTGAGCGCGATGACGGTCGAGATCATCCCGACGCCGAGGCTGATGCGCAGGCCGTAAAGGATCGCGGAGAGCATGTCGCGCCCCTGCTCGTCGGTGCCGAGCACGAAAGTGCGCCCGTCGGCACTCTTCGTGCCCGGAGGCAGTTTCGAATCCATGATGTCGAGCTCGGCGAGGTTGTACGGGTTCTGCGGCGAGATGACGGGCGAGAACACCGCTGCGAGAACGATCGCGCACAGGAGCACGAGCGCGGCGAGCGCGATCCGGCTCCGGACGAAGCTCGCGAAAAGCTCGCTCGAGCGCGAAACGGGGGCGGCGATCGCGGTCACGTGCGCGCAGCCTGCAACCGGACCCGCGGGTCGAGCGCGGTATAGAGGAGGTCGACCACGAGGTTGATGAATACGAAGAGCACGACGATCACCAGCAGATAGGCGACGATCACCGGGCGGTCGAGCACGTTGATCGAATCGATCAGGAGCTTGCCCATGCCCGGCCACGCGAAGATCGTCTCGGTGACGATGGCGAAAGCGATCACCGAGCCGAACTCGAGGCCGATCACGGTGACGATGGGGATGAGGATGTTCTTCAGCACGTGCACGCGGACGATGCGCGTCTCGGAGACGCCCTTGGCGCGCGCGAAGCGCACGTAGTCCTGCACCATCGCTTCGCGCGTGCCGGCGCGCGTGAGGCGGATCAGGAGCGCGAGCTTGAACAGCGCGAGGTTGAGCGCCGGCATGAAGAGGTGGCGCAGCCCGTCCCAGGTGAGGAAGCTCACCTCGATCCCGAAGAGCGGCACGGTCTCTCCGCGGCCGGTCGGCGGAAGCCACCCGAGCCACACCGAGAACACCATGATGAGCATGAGGCCGACCCAGAAAGTTGGCAGGCTGAAGCCGAGTATCGACCCCGCCATGATCGTCTTCGCGGCGGCGGTGTCCGGCTTGAGCCCCGCCCACAAGCCCAGCGGAAGTCCGAGCAGGATCGCGATCACCATCGCGGTGAGCGCGAGCTCTACCGTCGCCGGCATGCGTTGCAGGATCAGGTCGAGCGCCGAGACGTTGGACGCGAACGAGCGGCCGAGCTCGCCCGCGAAAGCGCTCGCCAGGAAATTCCAGTATTGCAGCGGCAGCGGCTGGTCGAGGCCGAGCGCGGCGGTCGCGCGCTCGATCTCCGCCTGGTCCGCCTGCGGGTTGATGAGGATGTCGATGGGGTTGCCGATCGCGTAGACGCCCGCGAACACGAGCGCGGACATGACGAACAGCACGAGCGCGCTTTGCGCGACCCGGCGGATAATGTAGAAAATCATGAAAACCGGGACACGATAGCCCCTCCCCCTCCCCTTAACCTCCCCCCACCCGAGGCCGGGGAGGGGAGTAACCGACGCGTAATGCATGCGCCAATGTAGCCTCGTTATTTTGCGGGTCGGAAGTGGTGCGCGAACGTGAACTCGTCCGTGCGCGCAGCGTAGTCGAGCGAGCGCTTCATCGCCCACGTCACTACCTGGTAATGGAGCGGAATGAACACCGCTTCGCGCGCAGCCAACGCGCTGGCGGCGCGCGCTGCGGTCTCGCGCTTCGCCGGATCGACTGTCGCCAGCGATTGCTGGACGAGCGTATCGAGCGCGGGATTCGAATAGCGCGCCCAGTTCCAGGCGCCGTGGCCTTTATCGGCGTTCGGCGTCGCCGCGAGCGAGCGCAGCGCGAGGTCGGCGGCGAGCGAGCCCCAGCCGAGGAGCGCCACGCCGAACTCCTGACCGCGTGCTTTCCCGAAATACACGGCAAGCGGCATCGCCTCGACCCGGGTCGTGATGCCGATGCGCGAGAACATCTGGGCGCACGCCTGCGCTATCTGCTCGTCATTGATGTAGCGGTTGTTGGGCGCGGAGAGCCGGATGGTGAAGCCGTTCGGATAACCCGCTTCCGCGAGGAGCTTCTTCGCGCCTTCGGGATCGTACGCGTCGGGCTTCACCGCGGGGTCGTGGCCGATCACGCTGGGCGAGACCACGTTCGCGGCGGGCAGGGAGAGGCCTTCCATGACGCGCTCGGCGATCGCCTGGCGGTTGATCGCTTTCGACATCGCGCGGCGCACCCGGATGTCCTTGAAAGGATTCGCGGCCAGCGGTTTTCCGGCCTTGTCCGTTACGCCCGGGGGCGAAGCGCGATGCTGGTCCAGGTGCAGCAGGATCGTGCGCCACGAGACCGTCTGCGCGAGGCGGTGTGCGGCGCTCTTGCGCAGCCGCGCGAGATCGGCGGTCGGCACGTTCTCGATCGCGTCGAGCTCGCCCGAAAGAAGCGAGGCGGTGCGCACCGGGTCGCTCGGCATGATGCGCAAGGTCACCGTATCCCACGCCGGCCGGGCGCCCCAGTAAGCATCGTGCCGCGCGAGCTCCACGCGATCGCCTCGCGCGAACCTGACGAGCTTGAAAGGCCCGGTGCCGATCGTGGCCTTGCCGCTGTCGAAATCCTCGCCGCGCGCCTGCGCCGCCGCGCGCTTCGAGACGATAAGGACGAGCGCGAGGTCCTGCAGGAGCGGCCCGTAGGGCGCCGCGGTTTTGAGCCGCAGCGTGTGGCGGTCGACGATCTGCTTCCCCGTGATCGGCTTTACGTACGTGGCGTAGCCGCCCGGACTGCCTTTGATGGTGAGCGGGCGCTCGAGCGAGAACACCACGTCCTCCGCGGTGAGCTCCGAGCCGTCGTGGAACTTCACGCCGGGTTTCAGCCTCAACTCCCACGTGAGCGGGTCGGGCGTCGTCCACGACACCGCGATTCCGGGCGTCACCCGCCCGCGCGCGTCGATGCGCACGAGCCCCTCGAAGATGTGCTGCTGCACGGTGAGATTGGGCTGCGCCGCGACGAAATGCGGATCAAGCGTCGTCACGTCCGCCGAGAGCCCGATGCGCAGGTCGGCGGCGGTGGCGCACGGCACCCCGGCGAGCGCTGCGGTGGCGAAAACGAAAATGAGCGTCGCGAAGCGTCGTCGCATCGCCGCGATTACTGCGGCCGAAACTGGTGGGCGAAGGTGCGCTCGTCGGCGCGCGGGGTGTAGGCGATGCCTTTGCGCGCGGCCCACAGGTTTTCCTGGTGATAGAGGGTGATGATGCCGACGTCCGACATCGCTATTTCGGTCGCCTGCTGCAGGAGCTTCTCGCGGCGCGCGTCGTCGACGGTCGCGAGCGCGAGGCGACGCGCGTCGGATCCGAAGTGATCACGCGCAGGACCGCTTTGTCCCACGGCGCTTTCGGGCCCCAGTAACCATCGAAGCGC
>CAZULX010000122.1:0-6123 GCA_964621335.1 uncultured Streptomycetaceae bacterium | reverse complement strand
GGTGCGGCGAGTTCCGCAGGCCGCCGACGTTGGCGAGCAGCGCAGGGTTTACCGCTGCCTTGCGCACGCTGCGAGATCGCCACGGCCCACATTGGTGCGCCTCGCGATGACGGTCGGGGATCGAGCAGCGGCGCCGATCGGGACGACAAGGCCGCAGTCAAGCCGGCGCTGCCAGCCCCGTGCCGGTTTTCAGGAGCCGAACGCTTCGTTCGGAACGCCGTACGCCGGTAGCACGGCGGCGGTTAATATGCGGCCATGCACTTCGTTCAACCTCCGCCGCAGCTTCGCAATCAGTACGACGACGACCGCGTCCTGCGCTCGTACCTGCACCGCGCCCTGCCCGACGACGTCCGCGACGAGATCGAGCCGCAGCTTCGTGCGCTGGGCGAACTCGCCGGCGGCGAGCTCTATCGCCAGCAGCTCGCCGAGCGCGAGCTCGAGCCGCAGCTCGTGCAGTGGGATGCGTGGGGGAACCGCCTCGACGCGATCGAAGTGACGCCGCTCTGGCGCAAGGCCGAGCGTATCGCCGCCGAGCAGGGGCTGGTCGCCCTGCCTTACGAGCGCGCGCACGGCGCGTATTCGCGCGTCCACCAGTTCGCGCTCGCCCATCTCTTTACGCCGTCCACGGACATCTACAGTTGCCCGCTCGCGATGACCGACGGCGCGGCGTGCGCGCTGCTCGCGTCGGGCAACCAGGTGCTGATCGACCGCGCGGTGCCGCGGTTGACGAGCCGCGATCCGGCCGTCTTCTGGACGAGCGGCCAATGGATGACCGAAGCGACCGGCGGCTCCGACGTGGGGCAGAGCCTGAGCATCGCGCGGGAAGAGGACGGCGGCTGGCGGCTCTACGGCCGCAAGTGGTTCACTTCTGCGATCGCTTCGCAAATGGCGCTTACGCTCGCGCGTCCCGAAGGCAACTCCCCCGGAGGCAAAGGGCTCGCGCTCTTCTACCTCGAGACGCACGACGCCGGCGGAGGCCTCAACGGCATCACCGTCCACCGCCTGAAAGACAAGCTCGGCACGCGCAAGGTGCCCACCGCCGAATTGACGCTGGAAGGGACTTCCGCGCAGCTCGTGTGCGGGCCTTCCGATGGGGTGAAGAACATCGCGCCGATGCTGAACATCACGCGCACCTGGAACAGCGTGAGCGCGGTCGCGCTGATGCGCCGCGGCCTTGCGCTCGCGCGCGACTACGCGCGGCGCCGCGTCGCCTTCGGCGCGCCGCTTGCGGACAAGCCGCTGCATCTCGACACGCTCGCCGGGCTCCAGGCCGAGTGCGAAGCGGCGTTTCACCTGACGTTCTTCGGCGTCGAGCTCCTCGGGCGCTCGGAAGCAGGGCAGGCGAGCGAGCAGCAGAGCGGGCTCCTGCGCATCCTCACACCGGTGGCCAAGCTCACGACCGGGCGCCAGTCGGTGGCAGTGCTCTCGGAGGCGATCGAAGCGTTCGGCGGCGCAGGTTACATCGAGGACACGGGCTTGCCCGTGCTGCTTCGCGATGCGCAGGTGCTCCCGATCTGGGAAGGCACGACCAACGTGCTCGCGCTCGATGCGCTGCGCGCGATCCAAGGCGCAGGCGGCTTCGACGTGGTCGAGCGCGAAGCGCGCTATGTGGTGCAGGGCGTGCGCCACCCCGACCTCGTGCGCATATCCGCGCGCGTGGAGCGCACCCTGGAGAAGGCACGGCTGTGGCTCGCATCGGCCGGGGACGACGGCGCGTCGCTCGAGGCCGGAGCGCGCCGCTTCGCGCTCACCGTCGGGCGCACTTTCGCGCTCGCGCTGCTCGCGCGGCACGCGCAGTGGTCGCTCGATCACGAGCAGGACGAGCGAGCGCTCGCGGCAGCTCGGCGCTTCGCGGCCGCGGGGGTGGACCTGCTCGCGGACATGGATGCACGCGATGCGCGGATGCTGGGGCGCGATGAGCGCTAAACTGCCGTTTCCTCAACTGGAGCGCTGAAATGACCGAACCACTGCGAATCGACATCGTCTCCGACGTCGTCTGACCCTGGTGCTACATCGGGAAGCGCCGACTCGAAGCCGCCCTGGCGGCATGGAGCGAGAAGCATCCCGATGCAGCGAAGCCGGCCGTGCGCTGGCTGCCGTTCCAGTTGAATCCCGATCTTCCGCCCGCGGGCATGCCGCGGCGCGAGTACATCGAGCGCAAATGGGGGCCGGGCAAGGGGCCCGAAGTCTATTCGCGAGTCGCGGCGGCAGGCCGCACCGTCGATCTTCCTTTTGCCTTCGAGAACATCACCGTCCAGCCGAACACCCTGGAGGCCCACAGACTCCTGAGTTACGCGGAGAGCGAAGGGCGCCAGGACGAGATGGCTGAAGTGCTGTTCAAGGCGTACTTCATCGAGGGGCGCGACTTGACGAGTCTCGAGGTGCTCGCCGACGCAGCAGCGGACGCCGGGCTCGATCGCGAAGCCGCCGCCGCTTATCTCGCGAGCGACGCCGGCCGCGACGCGGTGGCGCAGGCCGACGTCGAAGCGCGCTCGGCCGGAATCGGCGGCGTGCCGTTCTTCATTTTCAACCGCAAGGTCGGGGTCTCCGGCGCACAGGACGCCGACGTCCTGCTCCAGGCGATGGAGCAAGCGCTGGCAGCCGGGTAAGGCTGTTACTTCACCGGCGGCGGTGCGAGATGGATCGTCGCGTCGCTGCCGGGGATGAGGCGGAACGAGGCGAGGTAGCGGTTGAGCACACCTTGCGAAATCTCGCCTTTGCGGCCAAGCGCGATCACCTGATACAGCCGCTGGTCGACGAGGTAGAGCCGGCCCTGCAGGAAAGTCTCCGCGCCTTTCACTTTGCCGTCGGCCGCGAACTCGATCCCGGGGTATCGGCCCGCGAGCCTGGTCGGGCTGCTGAGACTGAGCCTTCCGTCCATGCGCTTCACCCACGTATCGCGCACGCCCGAGAGGATCTCCTCGGGTCTGCTTCCCATCACGTGCGCGAGCGGATAGTCCGAGTAACCGACCGCGAAGAACGCGTCGGGACGATCGGAGCTGTAGAGGTGCGCGTAGGTCCTGCCCGCAGGCGTCTCGAGCTGCTGCCGCGCGTAGCGTGCCTGGCCTCGCATGAGGACGCTGAATCCGCCTTCGCTGATGGCGAGCTCCTGCCACTCGCTGCGCGTGCACGCGGCGAGGAGGAGCGCGGCGACGACGAACGCAATGCAGCGCCAGGGCCGATCGATGATCGCGGATGTCATGCTCGGGGGTTCTCCGATCCGTGGATGATTCTAGTGCGTTCTGGATCCCGGCCTCGCGCCGGGATGACGAGCGGGCAGCTCACGCGCCGAGCAGAAAATCGCGCACCACACCGACCTGCTCGTCGTTCAAGAGCATCGGCGCGTGCCCGATGCCTGCGAATTCCACGAGCCGCGCTTTCGGTCCGCGTTGCGTCATGTCTCTCGCGGTTTCGCTCAGCAGCAGATCGGATTCCGCGCCGCGCAGGAGTAGCGTCGGGCAACTGACCGCGTCCCAGTATTGGGAGAGGTCGACGTCGGCGAGCGCGAGCGCGAAGGGGCGCGCGATCGCCGGGTCGTAGCAGTATCCCCACGTGCCGTCCGCATGCCGCTTCGCCACGTGCACCGTGAGATGGCGCCACTCTCCGTCGCTGAGCGCGCCGAAAGGCGCGGACACGCGTCGCACGTGCGCTTCCAGTGCGTCCAGGCTCGCGAAGCGCGGATCCTTGCCCACGTACAGGGCGAGGCGCTCGAGCGCCGCTTTCGGCACGAGGAGACCCGCGTCGTTCACCACGAGCCTGGCGATCGGGTTGCCCGGCTGCGCTGCAATGAGCATCCCGAGGAGACCGCCCATCGAGGTGCCCAGCCAGTGAATCTCCTTTTCGCCGCCGGCCGTGATGCGCGCGAGTAACGCTGTCATGTCGGCCATGTACTGCACATAGGTGTAGTCGTCGCCGTTCGCCAGCCAGTCGCTTTTTCCGCGGCCGGCCACGTCGGGACACACGACCCGGAACTCACGGGAGAGCGCCGCCGCGAGGAAATCGAAATCGCGCCCATTGCGGGTGAGGCCGTGCACGCAGACGAGAACGCGCGGGTTGGCGGCATCGCCCCAAGCGTGGTAGTGCATGCGGTGAAAGCCCCGTGAGGACAGGCACGGCACGTAACCGCTTTCGTCGGGCTCGCGCATCACGCTTTGAACAGCAGGAAAGAGCCGATGCCCGCCGCGAAGAAGAACCCGAGGTGCGCCCAGCTCCACAGCACGAAGCGCCGGCCGATGCGCTCCGGAATCTCGGCGGCGAGGATGAAAACGCGGCCGTCGGCAGGCCTGCACATGAGGTGCACGCCTTCGCCTTCGCGCAGCCGGCCGTGCTGCCTGCGCACTTCGCGCTGCGCTTCCATGCGGGCCTGCTCCCACTCGGCCAGGTCGAGCGCACCGCTCTTGTCGGCGTCGAAGCGCGTCAGTAGCGTCGCCTGGTCTTTCTTCCAGTCGGCGAGGAGCTGGCTCACGTCCCGGTTCTCCTCGAGCGCGAGCTCGGCGCCGGTGGTGGTCCTGAAGTCGCCGAGCGCGTAGAGAGGGCCTTCGGGCACGAGCAGCTCTTCGGTATAGCGGCGGTCGCCCTGCGTCCACGTGCTCGATCGCGCGTTGAGGATCTCGGCGCCGTCCGGCGAAATGATGCATTCGCCCGTAGCGTCGACGAGCAGGAAATGCGCGATGCTCTCACCGCTGTCTTCCGTCTTCCACTTGTTGTCGCTCGTCTTGCGCTCGACGCAGAAGCTGTACCAGCAGCATGGCAGGCCCGAGAGCGGGGCGGTGACCAGCGAATCGGGAATCGGCACCGAGCGCCCGAAAAGCTCCACGTAGCCCTGGGCCGCTGAAGCCACTTTCGACGTCGGCACGTCGTGCACCTGCCGGTAGCGGTGGTGGTTGGACTTCCACGCGAAGAAGCTCACGACGGCCATGGCGGCGAGCGCGTACGGCCAGGCTTCCGCCGATTCCGCCTCGACCGCGATCCACAATATGAGGAGGTGCAGGCCTCCGGTGAGCCAGCCGGTGCGGAATCGGCGCAGGGTGCCGGTTGAGAGCAAACCGATGCGCGCCGCGCCCGAGATTGCGGTCGCAGCGATGCTCTAGGCCTGGAACAGCTGTTTCACGTCGACATCCGCGGTTTCCGGCGCCGAGAACTTGAGCAGCGCCATGGCCTTGAAGCTGAAGAGCGCGGCGACGATGGAGTCGGGGAACTGCTCGATGCGCACGTTGTTGATGTTGGCCGACTCGTTGTAGAACTCGCGCCGGTCGGCGATCGCGTTCTCGAGGCTGGAGATGCGCGCTTGCAGGTGCTTGAAAGTCTCGTCGGTCTTCAGCTCGGGACAGGCTTCGGCGAGCGCGAAGAGCTTGCCGAGCGCGCCGCGGAGCTCGCCTTCCGCCTGACCCAGCGCGCCGATGTTCTGCTGCTCGCGGGCGGTGGAGACGTGCGATCGCGCTTCCATCACGCGCACCAGAGTGTCCTGCTCGAACTTCATGTACTGCTTGCACGTCTCCAGGAGCTTCGGCAGCTCGTCGATGTTCGCCCACGCCTTGGAGACGTTGTGCTTCACCTGGACGAGCTGGTTGTAGAGCATGATCGCGTAAACCACCGCGACCACCAGCACGGCAAGCAGGATGATCCCCGTAATCTCCATCGCTTCTCCAAGCCTATGTCGCCGGCATTGTATATCAGTCCCGCGCGGCGGCCTTGAGCGCGACATGCGCCGCCTTATCGGGGCATCAATACATTGAATACAGCGCGCGGAAGCGCTGTATAGAATCGTCGCAGCGGACCTGGGGCAAAGACCCGCCGCTAAGCCACGTCTGGAGGAGGTCCTTGATGTTCACCACCAATCCCTTCGTCGGGATATACGATTTTGTATCGCCTGCGCTGATGCAGGTCTATCTCGTGCTGATGGCGCTCGCCGTCATCGTCGGCACGCTCTTCGACATCGTCCACAAGGGCAGCGCGAGGTATTTCTTCGCCAACATGCGCAAATCGAAGGACAAGGGCCGCGAGATGGGGGGCGGCGAGCTGGTCTCGATCGCCGTGCAGACCGCGGTGGTCGACGTGCTCGCCTCGGGCGAGTTCTGCAACCAGAAACGCCGGGTGGCGCACCTGCTCGGCATGTACGGGTTC
>CAZULX010000121.1:0-3324 GCA_964621335.1 uncultured Streptomycetaceae bacterium | reverse complement strand
GCCCGAGTAGTACTCGTGGTTGCCGGTGACGAAGAACGCGCCGTGGCGCGACGCAAGCCGTGAAAGCGGCTCTGTGTGCCGCGAAAGGTCTCTCACGCTGCCATCGACGAGATCGCCGGTGATCGCGATCATGTCGGCGCCAAGCGCGTTGACGGCGTCGACCACCCGCTCGAGGTAATCGCGCTTGATCGTCGGGCCGACATGAAGATCGCTGATCTGCGCGATGCTGAATCCGTGCAGCGCCGCAGGCAATCCTGCGATGGGAACGTCGATGTGCCGGATCGCCGCACGCGTGCGGGCGTTCACGAATCCCATGATCGTCGCGATCGCGGCGAGTGCCGGCACGCCGGGCGCGCCGATGTTCCGAAGGGCAGATTCCACGGAGTCGGCACCGATCACAACACTGGCGAGCAGAACAACATCGCGAACAACGGTAAGCACGAAGAGCGAAGAGAATGCGCCGATCGCGAGCATGCTGGCGAGCGTGAGACGATCCTTGAGCGGTTGTCGCCTGATCCGCCGCGCAATCGGCCAGAGCGGTGTCGCGATCGCCGAGATGACCAGCCACGACGCGGTCGCACCGAAGGCGAACGAGGCGAGCGGCATATCGGGGAGGAGCCGCCACGCTACGTAGACGTGCAGCAGGAGGACAATGAAGGGGAGCTTTCGGAACATCGGGAACGTGACGCTTCAGGTGTGGTGCTGTACGCCGACTTCAGTCCGAAGTCACCTTCGGCGCGCGCAGGGATTTCCAGGTCGAGGTCGCGTAAGCGACCATCTCGCCGTTGGCGTCCAGCAACTCCGAGCGCAACGCGGAGATGCTCTTGCCGTGGCGCAGGAACCGCGCAGTGCAGGTGAGGCGCCCCGTTCGCGCCACTGTGAGGTACTGAATCTTCATCTCCAGCGTGGCGCCGGGGCCGCTGCGCCGGTAGAGGAGGTGGCCCATCGAGATGTCGAGCACGAAGGCGATCACCCCGCCATGCAGGCCGCCCTGCGGGTTGTGCATGAAGTCCTTCACCTCGAAGCTGATTATGCATTCCTCGTCGGTGTACTCGACTTCCATGCCGTAGAGCTTGACCAGGAAAAACTCGCCGAAGTCCTGCGTGTGAG
This sequence comes from uncultured Streptomycetaceae bacterium, assembly GCA_964621335.1. Taxonomy (GTDB): domain Bacteria; phylum Pseudomonadota; class Gammaproteobacteria; order Burkholderiales; family SG8-41; genus JAQGMV01. Next base: position 2,214 of record CAZULX010000121.1, on the reverse strand, counting down.
TGGCCATCGCCTGCTCGAACGCCTCGCGCGCCACGGCCTCATTCACTGTCCTCATCTTCTCCGCCCGAAATTCGACAAACCCAAGCCTAGCACCTCGCGGCCGCCGCCTCACCGCCGGACGAACGGCATTTCGATGAACGACGGTGTCGCCACGTCATGGTGGATGACGTTGGTCGCGACGCGGATAGCCGCTTCGGTGTCGTTCGCGAGCACGGGGTTGCCGCTGTTGGTATTGCGCGCGCGCCGGGGGAAATTGCTGCTCGTCACATCGACCTCGATGCGGTTGCCGGCGCGCAGCCGGTGATGAATGTGCGCCAGGTTGATCGTCAGCCGATAAACCCGGTCGGGCTCCAGAGGCTGCGGCGTGGATGCCGATGCATCCCGATACATCGCGCGCACGACACCATCCATCAGCAACAGGGCGCGGCCGTCGGGCTCGACCTCGATCAGCTTGGCGACGAAATCGGTATCGGGGCAGTCCGACTGCACATGCAGTGTGACGCGGACTTCGCCCGCGAGGGTGAGATCCTCATCGAGCGCATCGGAGCGATAGATCAGGCCGTAATCGGGAAGCGCCTGCGCCGGCCGCTGATCGCGCGGCCCGGCATCGATCGCCATGTTGCGCCCACCGAGCGTGGGTATCGGGCGGCGTGGATCATAGACGTAGCTGCGTGGCGGGCCGCCCGACTCGGCAGGCGACAACCCGCCGTCGCCGCACAGATATAAACGCCTCGGCAGCGCACCCGGCGGCGGCCAGCGCTCGGCATGACGCCAGTCGTCCGCAACATAGTTGGCCCGGTCTTCGACCCACGCGCGCGGCGAGTAGTACACCGCCGGACTTTCCATGATGCCGGTGGGGCGGCCCTTCAGCCAATAATCGAACCACTCGAAATAGGGGTCCCGCGGCCAGAAGTTCGTCTCGTAAATGAAGTAGTGATCGTTGGGCCCGATCCACAGGAGTTGATTACCGGCGCGCGCCTGAATGTCGCTGAACGCCGCGATCACGCTGGTCTGAAAAATGTCGTACCAGGTGGTGGCGTGGAACCCGGGAATCTCGATCGTGCGGCGGAAGTTGTGTTGCAGCCGGAATGCGTCGGGTGCGGGATGGCCGATGATCTCGTCGAGGAAAGGCTGCCAGGTCGAAAAATCCGGGTACCGTGTAAGCGGCAGACGCAGCCAGTCTTCGGCGCCGAGAAAGGGCGGGCTCGTACGGCAGGCGGCTTCGAGGCGTGCATAGCGGGCAGTGGCCGCAGTCGCTGCCTCATCCAGGTCTGCAGAGCTCACGCCCTGGCGGCGCATCACGGATTCCCGGTGCGACTGCGACAGGCCCGGAATGTTCTTCGCCACCCACAGCCACAGCCGCTCCATCTCGATCGCGTTGCCTTCGTAGACCACGTCGTCGTAGATGCTCGACCCGCCGACCTGCGCGAAGAAAGCGCGCAGGCACGGATGCCGCTGCGACGCCGCGGCGAACGTCGTCGTGGCGCCGGCCGACGAACCGGACATGCCGATCATCCGGTTGCACCACGGTTGATCGGCGATCCAGTCCAGCGTGTCGTAGCCGTCGAATGCGTCATCGGCGTATACGCGATCCTCGCCTTCGGAGCCGTAGCGCCCGCGCGTATCCTGATAGACGGCTGCATAGCCGCGCGCGACGATGTTGCGATAGCCGCGCAGAATCGACCCGCGCATCGGCGCATCCGGGCTCGGCAGCCAGCCCAGTGTGCACTCGGTGTTGGCTTTGCCCTCGGAGGACGTGATGCCGTAGGGCGTGCGCTGAAGAATCACCGGGTAGCGCGGCCCGCCCGCTTGCGGCAGATAGACGAATGTATTGAGTCGGGTGCCGTCGCGCATCGGCACCATGACCTGAAAACCGCGAGCTTCGGATTCGTCCAAAGAAAAACGCTGCTCGAACGAGGCGTCGCGTCAGGTCCGAAGCTGCTCGGCCAGCGCCTTTTTCACCGCCGGACGCTCCGTCATGCGCTTGTGGTGGTCGTGAATCTTCGGGAAGCGCGCGATGTCCACGCCGTCGCGCGTCAGCCACCCCGTCACCGTGAACAGGTAGGGATCGCATACCGTGTACGCCTTGCCCATCACCCACGGTCCCTCGACCAATTCGCTGTCCATCAGCGCGAAGCTCTCGGCGACGTTTTTCGGAACCTTGCGCTTCATGTCCTCGATCGAGGCGGGATCGTCCGCCCAGCGGGTGCCGCG
>CAZULX010000120.1:0-2962 GCA_964621335.1 uncultured Streptomycetaceae bacterium | reverse complement strand
CGAGGCGCGTGATGGGCGTCATATCTTTCATACTGACCTTCGCCGCGGCTTGCACGAGCGGGTTGACCATCCACACGCTGGTGAAAATCGCGATCGTGTGCGGGTCGCCCTTCTTTTCAACCAGGTAGTTCATTCCGGTGAGACCCGAGCCGCCGGTCTTGTTGAGTATCTGGAAGCGGACCGGCGCGAGCTTCTCTTTCTCGATCGCGGACGACAGGAACCGGGCGAATACGTCGGCGCCGCCGCCCGGTCCGGTATGCACCATGATTTCGACCGGATTGGTCGGCTTCCACTGCGCTGAGACGTTCGCGCTTAAAAGCGCCGCGCCTGCGATTACGGCGACGAACAAACGGTGTTTCATCTTTTTCTCCTCTGAAAAATCTACGCCGCTCCTTCGGCTTCGCCTCCGGGCGCGACAGCGTGCTTATGCGGCTACCGCCGCTACGTTTTATCTACGCGCCCTCTTCGACTGCCTTGACGCGCCATGAATTGGCTTTGCGGAACAGCGGCAGGAACAGTATGACGACGGCCAAAAATAGCATCGTGGCCGACATCGGTCTAGACACGAGTATCGAGACCTCGCCCTGCGACATCATCAGCGACTGGCGCAGCGCGCGCTCCATGGGGTCGCCCAGCACGAGCCCCAGTATCAAAGGCGCGGCCGGGTAGTCGAGCTTGCGCATCGCGTAACCGAGGAGCCCGAAGAACGCGAGCATGTAGACGTCGAAGAGGCTTCCCGAGACGCTGTACACGCCGACCATCGAAATGCCGAAAATGATCGGGAACAGGATGTAGGTCGGCAGTCGCAGGATCTGCGCGAAGAGCGGGATCAAAGGCAGGTTGAGGATGAGGAGCATCACGTTGCCCACGTACATGCTCGCGACCAGCCCCCAGAAGAGCGTGGGATTGTCCGTGATCATGAGCGGCCCCGGCCGCAAGCCCCACAGGATGAACGCCGCGAGCAATATGGCGGTCGTGCCCGAGCCCGGAATGCCCAGCGTGAGGAGCGGCACGAGCGAGCCGCCGGTCTCCGAGTTGTTCGCGCCTTCGGGCGCAGCGACGCCTTCGGGCACGCCGGTGCCGAATTTCTCCGGGTGCTTCGAGCACGCTTTCTCGACGCCGTAGGAAATGAACGACGCGATCGTGGAGCCGGCTCCCGGCAGCACGCCGATCAGAAAGCCGATCACCGAACCCTGAAAGAAAGCGAAGCGGCACGCTTTCAGCTCGGCCCACGTCGGCAGGAGGTTACGCAGCCCCTTGGGGACCGGCAGCATCTGCCCGCCTTCGCGCGACTCCATGTTGCCCAGCACTTCTCCGAGCGCGAAAACACCGATCGCGACGATCACGAAATCGATGCCGTCGAGCATTTCCGACAGCCCGAAAGTGAAGCGCGACCCCGCGGTGAAGAGATCGGTGCCCATGCCCGCGATCCACAATCCGACGAGCATCGCGAGCAGCGCCTTGATGAGCGACTTGCCGGCGAGCAGCACGACCATCGCCAGGCCGAGCGACATCAGCGCGAAATATTCGGGTGAGCTGAACGAAAGAGCGAAGCGCGCGAGCGGCGGCGCGATCAGCATGAGCCCGATGACGCCGACCGTGCCGGCGACGAACGACGAGATCGCCGCAATGCCGAGCGCCGCGCCGCCGCGGCCTTTGCGCGCCATCTGGTAGCCGTCGAGACACGTCACGACCGAGGCGGATTCGCCCGGGACGTTGAGCAGGATTGAAGTCGTCGATCCCCCGTACTTCGCGCCGTAGTAAATGCCGGCGAGCATGATGACCGCGCTCGTCGGATTCATCTGGAACGTGAGCGGAAGCAGCATCGCGATCGTCGCCGCCGGCCCCAGTCCCGGCAACACGCCGACGATCGTGCCGAGCAGGACGCCGATGAAACACCAGAACAGGTTGTAGGGCGTGAGCGCGACTTCGAAGCCGGAGAGAAGACCGCCTATGACTTCCATGTGCGTCCCCGCCTATATGCCGAAGACGCCGACCGGCAGCGCCACGGAGAGCGCCAGCGGGAAGACGAGATAGAAGCCGAGAGAAGTCCCGGCGGCGACCGCGATCGCGACTTTCCACGGGCGCCGGTATATGAGCGCGACGACGAAAAAGGTCAGCAGCCCGAAGGCGAGCATGAAGCCGAGCACTTTCAGGAGCGCGATGCTGATCGTGAATGCGAGCCACACGGCGAGGGCGTGATAGATCTCGCGCCGTTTGGCGGCCGCCGCGTCTGCGCGTGCGCCGGCAGAGCCCGGTGCGCGGCCTTCCTGAGCGATGCGTGCGATTCTCGCGCCGACCACAACCAGCGACAGGATGACGAGCGCGATGCCGTACCAGACCGGAAAGAAACCGGGGCCGGGGCCGTCGGGCGCCATGTAATCCCAGCGGCTCGCCTCCATGACGATGTATCCGCCCAGCCCGGCGAGCGCCGCAGCCGAGATCGCATCCCCGTTGTTGAAGCGTACTTCAGTCATCGGTCTCCCCAGAAAGCGCGTGCGCTACCGGCGCTCGCGCGTGCAATGCTGTCAGTCGTCGGCGAGTTTCTTGTAACGGCCTTTCGGAACGAGCTCCGCGACCGTGCCGCCGGGCGCGCGGAACTTCACCGGAATGACGCCGGGGTCGCTGATCATCTTGCAGCCGTAACCTTCGAGCGTCTTCCAGTAGGTCTCGATGTTGTCGACCTCGATCGCGAAATGATGGATGCAGGGGCCTTCGCCCGCAGCTTTGGATTCGGCCGACTGCGTGCCGTCGTCGTACTTTATGAGCGTGAAATCGAGCGCGCCGTCGGTCAGATGACGCGACAGATGGTCGCGGGTCTTGCGCGTCTCGACTTCGCGAAAACCGAAGACCTCCTGGTAGAACTCGGTGGTTTTCTCGAGATCGTCGACTTTCAGCGCGAGATGGACAATGCGGTTCATAGTGGCACCTGTGAGTGTGACTGGTGACTGGTGACTGGTGA
>CAZULX010000119.1:0-6623 GCA_964621335.1 uncultured Streptomycetaceae bacterium | reverse complement strand
GCGCAGCATGCCTTCGAAGATCTGCGCGCCGACTTCGGGCGTGATGAAACCGAAGACGACGATGTTGTCGCCGATGCGGTTCAGTATCTCGGGGCGCGAGAGGTGGTATTTGAAATAATCCTGGATCGCCCCGCGCACGCGAGTCTCGACCACTTCGGGCGCATCGCCCGGCTTCACGCTCTGCACGCGGCGCCCGTGCTCGTCCTGCACGAAGATGCCGAGGTTGGAGGTGAAAACCAGGATCGCCTCGGAAAAGTACGCCGTCTCACCGCGCCCGTCGGTGAGCCGTCCGTCCTCGAGTATCTGCAGAAACTTGTCGAGGATGCGCGGATGCGCTTTCTCGACCTCGTCGAAGAGCACCACCGAGAACGGCTTCTCGCGCATCGCGTTGGTGAGCTCGCCGCCGGCGTCGTAGCCGATGTAACCGGGCGGCGCGCCGAGCAGCCTCGCGCCGGTGTGCTCTTCGGCGAACTCGCTCATGTCGAAGCGGATGTAGGCGCGCTCGTCGCCGAATATGAGCTGGGTCAGCGTCTTCGCGAGCTCGGTCTTGCCGACACCGGTGGGGCCGGCGAAGAAGAGCACGCCGCGCGGCCGGTTGCCGCTCGAGCGCGCCTGCGCGCCGGTGAGTCCCATGACCGAGCGCATGAGGATGTCGACCGTCTTGGTGACCGCGGCGTGCTGCCCTCGCACGCGGTCCTCGATGAAAGGCAGCGCGCCGGCGATGCGCTCGCGAACATAGGTCTGCTTCCACGGGTTTTGGGTGACGCCCACTTTGTACGACTGCACCGCGTCGTCGACGTCGCGAAAGCCGATCGCCTGCCGGTCCGCGAGCTGCGCGATGTCGGCCATCGCGATCAGCGGGAGTCCGTCGGTCAACTGCGAAAAGACTTCCGCGAACTTCGACTGCTCGTCGGCCGCGCCGCCCTCGTAATCGTTGAAAAGCCCGCCCAGGTGCCGCGCGGCTTCCCGTCTCGTCTCGTAATCCGGCAGGCCGATCGTCAGCACCGACACCCGGGTCGAGTCGAGCGTGAGCCACGAAGGGATGTCCTGAGGGCGGTTGACGAGCCACAACACGGGGTTGAAGCGCGGCTTGCCGCTGGAGGACGTCATGTCCACGCCCCGCGGGACGATCGGATTCGCGGTGAGCGAAAGGCGCTCGGCCGCCACGAAGAAGCGGTGCTCGTTGGCGTCGAGATGATCGGGCTGGCGCGCGAGGCGCGACGCGAAATCGACGACGAGGGCGCAGCGCGCTTCGCGCTGGCCCGCCACTTTCCTCATGATCGCGATCAGGTTCTCGAGGCTCACCGGCATGCAGCCGTCGGTCAGTTTCAGCTCGAAGAGCCTCGTCGCCTGTTCGACCACCGCCGGCTCGTTCGGGTACGGCCGCAGCCCGTCGACCGGGTCGTAGACCAGCAGGAAGCGGTAATCGAGGCGCGCGAGGTGTACCCACAGGCAGCGCAGCAGCGGCGCGAGCGTCGAACGGTCATCGAGCGGCGTGAGAAAGCTGTCGCGGATGTTGCCCGCGATCACGAACTGCGAGCGTATCGAGGTGAGCCGCGAGAGATCGCGTATCCAGCGCGGCGTCGTCTCTATGGAACGGGCAGGGCTCATCCGGGGGTGCGCCGGGCGAGCGGGGAACGCCGCGGGCGCACCGTCTCTTCGGCGTGCACCGGCGGCAGGCTCGCGCCGTCGACCACCTGCACCGGCACTTCGCCGGCGGCGAGCCGGCGCTCGACGTGCATCGCGAGCCCGCGCGCGGCGAGCGTCTCCATGAGCCGCGGGAACTCCGCGCACCATCGATCTTCCGCGAGCGCATCGAGTCGCCGGCGCTCCGCGGTGTCTTCGTCACCGTGCGCGCGCACGACATTGAAGTTGGCCGTGCCCTCGCGCGGATTGACTCGCATGCGGACGAAATAGTTCTCCCAGCCCGCGCGCCTGAAGTGCACGGTGCCTCCGTCGCAGAACAGCGTCGCCTCGATGTCCTCGACTTCGTAGCCGAGATCGCGCAGCGTCTGCTCTAGCACGTACGCCGCAGCCTCCTGCTCGCGCGCCGCGCGCTCGGCCGCAGCCGCATCGAGCGCATCCTCCGCGGACTTCTCCAGCGCCCGGTCCATGCGCTCGACGCCCGCAGCGACGCGCTCGAGCGCGCGCAGGAGCGGCACCGGGGCGTCCTCCGGCAACTCTGCGAGCAGGCGGCGCGCTTTCTCGGAGTCGGTGCGTTGCGCGCGTACGCCTTCGCGGTGCCGCTGCACGGCGAGGCGCAGCTCCGAGGCAAGCGCTTCGGCGCGCTCCACCGAAGGCGCGAGAACGATAGAGCGCGCGAGCGCTTCGAGCTCGAGTGGCACGGGGACGCCTTCGGCGAGCTCGAGCCTGCCGAGGACGCGTTCCGCGGTTTGCCTGAAGTGCTCGGCCTGCGAGGGATCGAGACTCGCGGTCGCTTGCCGCTGCAGGACGTACGCCGACAGCACTTCGTCCATCGTCGGAGCGGCCGCGCCCGCTGCGAGCGCGACCTGGCCGGCGTAAGCGCCGCCCGCCTTCGCAAGGAGTGCTTCGAGCTCGACGGCCGCGGCCTCGAGCGCGCGCAGATGCTCGCCCCACGCGGCGTCCTCGTCGTGCGCGGGTGCGGCGTACGCCGCCGCCGGAATCTTCCCGCGGAGCTCGGGAAGCTCGCCCGCCAGCGCGCGCAGGCGCTCGATACGCGCGGCCTGCCGCGCTGCTTCGCGTCTCACGGCTGCGATGCGCTCGAGCCGGGCGGCCTGCTGCGACTGATGGCTGCGCGCCAGGGCTTCCTCGCGCGCGCGTAGCTGGTCCATGACTTCGCCGTACTCGCGCTTCATCGCCCGCGCTTCCTGGAGCGCGTGCTGCGCCAGCATGACGACGCCCGGAGCGACGACGAAGCCGACGGTGATAGGACCGCTCATTGCGTCGACGAAACGAGCTTGAGCCCGATCCAGAATGCGAGAAGGCCGCACACGACGCTGGCGACGACGTTCGCGCCGGCGACGAAGATTTCGCCGCGGCGAAGCAGAAACATCGTTTCCAGCCCGAAAGCCGAGAACGTGGTGAAGCCCCCCAGCAGTCCCGCGAAAAGAAAGACGCGCGCCTCGGGCGGGAAGAATTCGTATCGCTCCGCCAGGGCCGCCAGCAGTCCGGCCACCAGGCACCCGAGGACGTTCACGACGAAAGTGCCGAGCGGGAATCTCCAGTCGACGGTGTGGTGCAGCACCCAACCGCCGAGCGCGTAGCGTGCGACCGAGCCCAGGCCTCCACCGAGCGCGACCAGCAATATCGATTTCATGTCGTCATCGCGGTTGTCAGAAGAGCCGGCACATGATCCTGACGTTGGCAGCGAACAATCCCACGATCCACGTGGCGCACGCAAGGCCCGCAAGGAGAAATGCGAGGCCGACGCGCCTCCCGGCGGACGCGCCGGCGCGCAGGAGAAACGGGAGCGCGAACATCGCCGGCAGAGTAGCGACGCCGGTCCAGAAATACGCGGTGAGGCTCCATTCGCACGACTTCGGCGCGGCGATGAACGCAAAGGCGAAAAGCGCGGCGCAGCCCGCCCCGGCGAACTTCCAGACACGGCCGCGCGCGCCATCGACCGCCGGTGCCATCGGTTACGGCACGACTTCGATGACTGCTTTCAGAATCACCGGCAGGCCGCCGCGCAGCGAGCTCGCGCCGAGCACCGACCGCGCGTGGATTCCGCGCTCGCCGAAAATCTCGACCAGCAGGTCGGAGCAGCCGTTCAGCACCTTGGCGTGATCCTCGAACTCCGCGGTTGCGTTGAGGAAGCCCTGAACTTCCACGACGCGCGCCACACGGTCGAGCGAGCCCAACTCGGCCCGCATCACGGCGACTAGATCGAGGGCCGCCGAGCGCGCGTAACGACAGCCGTCCTCGCTGGTGAACTCGCGGCCGAGCCTGCCCTTCGGCAGTTGTCCGTTCTCGGGAAGGGGCGCCTTGCCGGCGATGAACAAGAGATTCCCGGTGCGCACGGCATTGGCGTAGTTCGCAGCGGGTGCGCTGCCGGAGGGAAGCGTGATCCCGAGCTCCTTCAGACGTTGGTCGGCGCTCACGGGTTTCCTTCCGGGTCACGGCCGGTTTAGATGCAGCTTCATGCCTTCGTGCGAGGCCACGAAGCCCAGGCTTTCGTAGAAGCGGATGGCGTCGGGTCGCGCTTTGTCCGAGGTGAGCTGCACCATGTGGCAGCCGCGTAGCCGCGCGCGGGCTATGGCCCAGGCGAAGAGATCGCGGCCGATCCCTCGCGAGCGCAATTCCGAATCCACACGCACGCCTTCGATGAGGGCGCGCCATCCGCCTTTGTAAGTCATGCAGGGGATAAAAGTGATTTGCAGGATACCGACGATGCTGCCGTCGAGCTCCGCCACGACGAGCTCGTTGTTAGGGTCGCGATCGATCGCCTCGAACGCCGCGTAATAGCTCTCCGGCAACGGGTCCGCGAGCGCCTCGCGCCGCGCTCCGAGCTGATCGATAGCCAGCATGCGCACGATCGCAGGCACATCGTCGCGCGACGCGCTGCGAAAAGCGAGCTCGGCGCCCGGGCTAACGCTCGCGCTCTTTGCCGCGGGATTCACCGTTTTCCTTTTCAAGCGCGTTGGCATGGCCTCGCGTCGCCTGCGAGAGCTCGGAGGCGAAAAACCAGCGCACGTAACCGACCATGGCGCACGCGCCTGCGAACCACGCTGCGAGGGCGAGGATCAGGAGCACGGCTTCGATCGGCCTCGGCGGCTGCAGCGCGGACGCGCTTCCAGCCGCAGCGGCAAAAAGGGCGAGCCCAATGAGCATCGGCTTCCAGCGGCTTTGATCCGGGGAGAGCAGCCAGCGAATGCGATCATGCAGCCTCATCGTACCCTTTCCCTGGTTTGACGCTCGTCTGACGCAGCCGTTCGCCGTCGGGGCAGCCGCACGCACGGCCGCCCGGACGGGGAGATACCTACATGGCGGCGAGGCCCGCCTTGGCGCACTGCTCGTCCTGATCGCCGGTGACGCCGCTCACGCCGACGCCGCCGATCACCTTGCCGCCGCTCATGATCGGAGCGCCGCCCGGCGATGCCACGACGCCGGGAAGGGTCATTACCGCGGGGCCCGATTTCGCGATCACATCGGCGAATACGCGCGTCGTGCGCCGGTACATGGCCCCGACTTTGGCTTTGTCGACGGCGATCTGCGCGCTCGCGGACTGCGTGTTGTTCATGCGCTCGTAGTAGACCAGCGACCCGTGCGTATTGACGATCGCCACCGCCACGTTCCACTTGTTGCTCCGGCATTCGGCGAGCGTCGCCGCGGCGATCTTCTTGGCAGCCTCGATGGTGATGTCGGGGCCGTACTCCGGCCGTGGCCCCTCGCCGGCATGCACGGCGAAAGCGGTGAACGACAGTATGCAAAGCACCTGCGCGATTCCCTTGAGCGTTTTCATGGAAGCTCCTTTGGTTGTTGGCGGAAAAGCGCGCCTACGATACGCCAGCGACCCCGTCCCCCGCAAACGCCGCGGCGGGAGTGGCTTAACGCCGTCTCGATCGCCCGGTCATGCGGCGACCCGATAGGTGAGGAGCCAGTAATAGTCGAGCGCGGTGTACTGGATGGCCGTGCCATGGTCACCGATCTCCGAGACGAGCTCCCCTTCGACCGGAAAGTTCTTCAGAACCGTGTGCTCCGATCCGTTCTCGAGCCGGCGACGTTGATACGAGTTCCCCTCGGCATCGACATGTGAGATCGGGGTGCTGCTGCCTTCCACATATAGATTGTCCAGCACGACGACAGTCGCTCCCGTGCCGAGGGATTTATGCAGCGATTCGATGAAAGGTCCGCGAGCCGCGCGCGGCACGTGCGACCACCAGAATCCAGCAAAGGCCGCGGTGAAATTTCGGTATTCAGGCGGGAGATCGTTGACATCGGCGACGGCGAAGGTAACGCGGTCGAGCGGAACAGGCTTGGATCTGGCGATCGCCAGAGTCTCGGGATTGATGTCGATGGCTGTTACCTTCCGGGCAACGGGCGCAATGAACTGCGTCCAGTAACCGGTGCCGCACGCGATCTCGAGGACGTCCCGCCCGGTAAAGCAGCAGGGAATCAGCTCTCTCAGGCGGGCCAGGTCCGCTTGCCGCTCGGGCTTGTCGTAGATCCGCTCGTACTCGCGTGCCCGTGCTGCGTAATACTGCGAGAGGTGCGTGTCGGCTTGTCGCATAACATTTCCTCAATCGCGCGTTTCACGGCGCGGATTTGGATAGTGCCTGCCAAAACGCTGGAACTCCCGGTTAGACACCATACTCATCTTGACTGCGCGGCGCCTGAGGAATTTGCTCGTCTAGCGATTGGCGATACCGAATGCAGCCCCGAAGGAACTGAGGCCACTCCGGAACGACCGGCAGCGGGTCGGATTGCTCCGGCAGCAGAGACCACAACGCAGGGTGGTGCCAACAAAGGTCTTGACCTGTGGCGTTTCGATGGACGCGAATGCCTGCGCGAAGCCTCTTCAACTCAGCGATCAGCTCGTCTTGGGACATGCTATCGAGATCAGCGTCCATAGGGCTCTCCGGCCTCTAACGTCGCAACAGCTTTGCGCTGCACGACTATTTAGACTGGTCTTTTTCAAAATT
>CAZULX010000118.1:0-4394 GCA_964621335.1 uncultured Streptomycetaceae bacterium | reverse complement strand
ATTGCGATAGACGCCGAGTCGTTCGCCGCCGAGCCGCTGCGGCGAAATCACCACTTTGGATTTCGCGCCGTTGGGCAGCGTCATCTCGTTCACCCATCCCATGTGCTCGACCTGCGGGTCGGCGAGCACCTGCGAGTAGGTATTGATCGGGGCGCACGGCACGCCGCGCTCCGAGAAAACCGCGAGCAGGTCGGCCGCATCGCTCTTTACGAACTCGGCTTCGAGAAGCTCCCTCAACGCCTCCTGGTTGCGCGCACGCAGCGTGGGCGTAGCGTAGCGGTCGTCGCGCGCGAAATCGGGGCGGCCAATGGCTGCGCACGTCGCCTCCCACAGCTTGCTGGTGCCCGCCGCGAGCGCGAAATAACCGTCGCGGCAGCGGAAAGCCGCATAGGGCGCATTCATCGGGTGCGCCGAGCCGAGCGGCACCGGATCGCGCCCGGTTCCGAAAAGCTCGCTCGTCTGGAGGTGGGCGATGCCGAGCATGCCGCCCAGCATCGAGACGTCGATGTGCTCGCCGTTCCCGCCGCCGCGCACTTTGCAGAGCGCCGCGGCTATCGCGTAGGCCGCGTAGAGCGCGGCGGTGAAATCCGCGATCGGTATGCCGCATTTCGCAGGACGCGCGCCCGGCTCTCCGGTCACGCTCATCACGCCGCTCATCGCCTGCACCGTCATGTCGAAGCCGCCTTCTTTCGCCCGCGGGCCGGTCTGTCCGAACGCCGATACGGAGCAGTAGACGAGCGAGGTTTTCTCTTTCGAAAGCGTCGCGTGATCGAGGCCGAAGCGCGCCATTACGCCGGGGCGGAAGTTCTCGATCACGACGTCGGCCGACAGTGCGAGATCGCGTGCCGCCGCGAGCCCTTTCGCGTCTTTCAGGTCGAGCACGACCGAGCGCTTGTTGCGGTTCACCGACGCGAAATACTGGCTGTCCCCTTCGACCATCGGCGGCCACGCGCGCATGAGGTCGCCTTCGGGCGACTCGACCTTGATCACGTCGGCGCCCATGTCCGCGAGCAGCGCCCCGCAGAACGGGCCGGCGAGCACCTGGCAGAATTCTGCGACGCGTACGCCGGCGAGCGGGAGCATGGGATGACAAGCGGTGGAAAGCTCCCGATTATAGGCTTCGCTGCCGAACCGTGAGAAACTCGGCAGCGCTCCCTCGCACTGTCCCGAAGGAAAACATGGCTGCTTCCGCGCGCGTCGATCCCGGGCGCCTCATCGATTTCGCCACTGCGGTGTACGAGGGCGCCGGCATGCCCGAGGCGGACGCGCGTCTGGTCGCCGACACGCTGGTGCAGGCCGATCTCTGGGGCCATCAGTCGCACGGCGTGCTGCGGCTCGGCTGGTATCTCGAACGCGTCCAGAACGGCGTGATGAAGCCCGTGACCGAACCCGAATTCGTGATCGACGGCGGCGCGATCGCGTTGATCGACGGCCACGACGGCGTGGGTCACGTGCTTTCGGTGCTGGCGACGAAAGAGGCGGTGAAGCGCGCAAAGGCACACGGCATCGCCGTGGTCGGCGTGCGCAATTCGAACCACTTCGGCACCTGCATGTACTACACGCTCATGGGCGCGCGCGAAGGCTGCATGACTTTCCTCACCAGCAACGGCGGTCCCGCAATGGCGCCGTGGGGCGGGATGAAGAAGATCATCGGCACCAATCCGATGTCGGTCGCGACGCCCGCGGGCCGCCACGCCCCCTTCGTCGTCGACATGGCGAACACCGGGGTCGCGCGCGGCAAGATCTATCTCGCGCGCCAGAAGCGCCAGCCGATACCGCTCGGATGGGCGCTCGACGCCGCCGGCGCCCCCACCACCGACCCGCAGGCCGCGATCGACGGCATCATCCTGCCGATGGCCGAGCACAAGGGTTATGCGATCGCGATGATGGTGGACGTCCTTTCGGGCGTCCTCACCGGCAGCGGCTTTCTCACGCAGGTGCACAGCCCGTACAAGACGGCCGAGAAAAGCAACTGCGGCCATCTTTTCATCGCGGTGAACATCGAAGCGATGCAGCCGCTCGCCGAGTTCAACGCGCGCATGGAGCAGTACATCGCCGAAGTGAAGTCCGTGCCCCGCGCGCAAGGCTTCGACGAGATCTTCTATCCGGGCGAGATCGAGGCGCGCAACAACCTGCGCAACCGCGAGGAGGGAATACAGTTTCCCGATGACACGCTCGCGGATCTGAAGCGCATCGCGAAAGAAACCGGTCTCGAAGGGAAGTTGCCGATATGAAGATCACCGCAGTACGCGCGCATCCGCTTTCGGCCCCGCTGAGCGAGCCCTTGTGGACGGCGCAGGAAGCGCTCAAGGACTCGGGGATCATCCTCGTGGAAGTCGACAGCGACGAAGGTCTCACCGGGTACGGTGAAATCAAAGGCGCGCCGCTCAAAGGAATCGCGGACTGGGTGGTGCGCCTCGGAGACGTGATCAAAGGGTCCGATCCGCTCGCGCACGAGATCATCTGGAACCGCCTTTTCAATCTGACCGTGCCGCGGCCGCGCGCCATGTTCGGGGGCGAAGGCGTCTTCCCCCCCGTCGCGCGCAGCGCCCGGCCGCAGGTGATGGCTGCGATCGGCGGCATCGACATCGCGCTCTGGGACTTGAAAGGCAAGGCCGCGGGCATGCCCGTATACAAACTCCTCGGCGGGGAGCAATGGCCGATCTTCACTTATTCCACCGGCGGCTACTATCCGCGCGATGCGACGATCACGACCGCGGTGGAGGAGATGAAAAGCTTCGTCGCCAAAGGCTACCGCGCGGTGAAGTTGAAGACCGGCGGCTTCAGCGTGGACGAGGAGATCGAGCGCGTGGCCGCGGTGCGCGAAGCGATCGGCCGCGACATTCTCCTCATGATCGACAACAACGCGGCCTACGGCCTCAACGATTGCGTGCGGTTCTCGCGCGGCATCGAGAAATACGACATCACGTGGCTCGAAGAGCCCTTGCACTGGCACCTGCAGCCGCGCGACTACGTCCAGCTCGCCGCCGAGACTCGCATCCCGCTGTCGCACGGCGAGCGCGAGATCCACCGCTTCACGGTGCGCGACTTCATCGAATGCGGGGCAATCAAGTACCTGCAGTTCGATTCAACGCGCGCGGCCGGGTTCACCGAAGGGCTGCGCGTCGCCCAGTTCGCCGAGCAGTACGGCGTGTTCGTGGTGCCCCACCACTCGCCGGAAATACACGGACACCTGGTCGTCGCCATGCCCGAAGTCGGTTACTGCGTCGAATCGCACGGCTCGGACACGCGCGATCCGCTGCGGCACAACCTGTACGTCGGCGGAATGAAAATGCGCGAAGGCTACCTGCACCTGGGCGACAAGCCCGGGTTCGGGCTCGAGATCGACTGGAAAGCGGTGGAGCGTTTCAAGGTTTAGGAACACCGATGCCATCTTCAGTCGCGTCGGTTACTCCCCTCCCCGGCGTTGGGGAGGGGTAGCAAGGAGCTGTCACATGCAACTGCCACAGCACAACCGCTACGACTATGTGCCGCTGCCGGAGCGCAGGGACTACAGCTGGCCCGGCGGCAAGCGACTCGCGTTCTGCATCACCACCAACATCGAAGCTTTCGCGTTCGGCAAGGGACGCGGACACGACAACGCGAAGCACGGCGAGCCGCAGACGCAGCGCAACTACGCGTGGCGCGACTACGGGAACCGCATCGGCATCTGGCGGCTTTTCGACCTGGCCGACGAGCTCGACATGCCGCTCGCGCATAACACCAACAGCCTGCTCTACGACTGCGCCCCGCAGATATTCGAGCGCCTGAGAAAGCGCGGCGACGAGATCGTCGGGCACGGGCGCACCAACTCCGAGAACCTGCACGACTTTCGCTGGGAAGACGACGAAGCGCGTGTGATCCGTGAAGTGACCGAGACGTTCGCCCGCAACGAGGCCGCGCGCCCGAAAGGCTGGATGGGCGCCGGCGCGTATGAGAACGCCACGACGCCCGATCTCCTCAAGGAGGCCGGTTACGAATACCTCATGGACTGGCCGCATGACGACCAGCCGATCTGGATGCGCACGCGCGCGGGCCCGATCCTGTCGGTGCCGTATCCCGCGGAATTGAACGATTCACCCCAGGTGATCCACCGCCAGCACACCGGACGCGAGTTCTGCGACATGCTCGTCGACCAGTTCGAGGAGATGGCCGAGCAGAGCGCAAAGCACCCGCTCGTGTGCAACGTCTCCATTCATCCGTATGTCTTCGGCTACCCGTTCCGCCTGCGGCCGCTCAGGAAAGCGCTCCAGCATTGTTTCTCGAGCAGGCTCGTGGAGCGCGTGTGGAAGTGCAGGCCGGGGGACGTTTCGGACTATTGCCGCACACTCGAGCCGGGAATCGTGCCGGGCTCGTGATGCCGGTGCGTTATCAACGCACCTACGGTCGCGCTG
>CAZULX010000117.1:0-6845 GCA_964621335.1 uncultured Streptomycetaceae bacterium | reverse complement strand
CATCATCTACTTCGCGGCCTTCCAGGCGACGCGCGCCTGGGAAGACCTGATCGCGCTCTTCGCGCTCGGGGTGGTCGCCATGTACATGAAGCGCTTCGGCTGGTCGCGCCCGGCGCTGCTGATCGGGTTCGTCCTCTCGATGCGTCTCGACGCCTCGGTCTACCAGTCGATACAGGTCTACGGCATGACCTTCCTCGAGCGCGGCGGCGTGCAGGTCATGCTCGCGCTGATCGCGGTCTCCGTTTTCCTCGCGGCGCGCATGAAGCCGCACCGCGAGCCGCTCACGATGGAAGGGCCGTACGCGCCGGTGAACAGAAAGCCGCAGTCGATCTTCCTGGGCGTGCTCGCCGCGTGTGTGCTGTACGTGATCTACGACGTATGGCAGCTCGCGTTCCTGGGCAAGGTCTTTCCGATGTCGGTCGCCATCATCACGCTGGCGCTCCTCGCAGCCACCGCGGTGCTGTTTCTCCGCAAGCGGCCGAATTATGCGTTCTACGACAGCGAGCGCGAATGGAGCGGCGAAGACAAACCGCTTCGCAGCGATCTCCACTTCCAGGGCTGGATGCTGGCGCTGCTCGCCGCGATCGGCGCGCTCGGCTTCATCCTCGGGATCTTCGTCTACATCACGGCTTTCCTGAGGGTGAAAGCCGGCGTGAAATGGCATTCGGCGATCGCAGGCGCGCTCGGCGCCATCTCGGTGTTGAGCCTGTTCGGGCACCTGTTCTTGCTGGACTACCCGAGAGGTCTGCTGCAGTCGGTCGCCGAGCTGCCGTGGCCTCTCAACTGATCGAGCCGCGCTACTTCGGGATCAGTCCCACGGCTTTGGAGATTTCGGTGAACATCCTGATCTGGCTCCGCACGATTTTGTCATTCGTCCGGCCCTTGAACGCGACGTGCACGATTAGCGCCTCCCTCCTCCGGTTATCCGTCACCGCGGGCCGCTCTCGGGCGGCGTCGCGGTTCCCTCGCTACGCAATCAGGCCGTAGAACTTCCCGGCGTTGTCGCAGGTGATCTTGCGCACGATTTCCGGCGACACGCCTTTGAACTGTTCGGCGATGTATTTCGACGACTCGGGCCATACGCCGTCGGTGTGCGGATAATCCGAGCCCCACATGAGCGTCTCCGCGCCCATCTCCTCGATCAGCTTGACGCCGATCGGATCGAACTGGAACGTGGCTTTGCACTGCCGCCTCCAGTAATCGCTCGGCTTCATCTTCAGCCCCAGATCGCGGAAACGGTCTTCCCATTCGAAATCCATGCGGTCGAGCGCGTACGGAATCCAGCCGATGCCGCTTTCGCCGAAGGAGATGCGAAGCTTCGGATAGCGCTCGAGCACCGCGGCGCCGATGATCCCCGCAAGGATGTTGACGAGGTTCAACTGGAAGCCCGACACGCTGGTGAACGACATCGCGCGCTGCGACGCCGCGGGCGTTTTCGCACGCTGCGCCGGCGAGATCGAGGGAAACGTGTGAAAGTGCAGCGGCAGGCTCACGTCGTTGACCGCCTGCCACAGAGGCTCCCACATCGGGTGCCACATGGGCTCCATGTCCCACGAGCAGGAGAGCTCCACGCCGCGCAAGCCCAGTTTCGCCGCGCGGTGCACTTCCTTCACCGCGGTGTCGACGTCGCCGTACGGCAGGCACGCGAGTCCGATCAGCCGGTCGGGATAGTGGCCGCAGAAGTCCGCGAGCCAGTCGTTGTAGATGCGGAACATCTCCTGCGCCGCTTCCTGGTCGCCGAGACGCGTCGCGGCGCCGAGGATGCCGAATATCACCTCGGCGTCCACGCCGTCGAGCGCGGCGTCCTTCACGCGGAGATCAGGATCGACGACGCGCCGCGCGCCGCGTTTCGCATCGTCGTAGAGCCCGACTTCCGCCATCCTGTCGACGCGGCGGTTCTGCCCGGGCACGAGCTTCTGTCCCGAAGGCCCCACGCCGCAGACCAGCCCGTAGGAGTGGCCGCTTTTCGAAGTCCAGTACGGACCGTCGGGCCCTTCGGTCACGTGCGGCATGCGCTCTTTCAAAGCGGCGCTCGCGTTCGAGGTGAAGAGATCGGGCGGCAGCCACGGCAGATCGATGTGGCTGTCGGCAGAAATGCGGTTGTAGCGCATGCGGCACCTCCCGGGTGAGTCGAACCTGTTGCGCGCTTTTCTAGGCCTGAATCGGATCACCGATCAGCAGCATCGTGGCACATCGCGGAGGTAAAAGGATAGGCCGGCCTCACTTCTGCAGGCCGTGCAAAACCGCTCTGGGCACCAGGGACGTGGCGCTCAGCCGCTGCAGCGACTTGTCCTCGCTCGAGGCGCACGCGGCCTGGAAGGCGAGGAACACACGCCCGGCGGCGGTATCGCGCCAGAACCACTTCTCGATGGCGGCCGCGTCCGGCGTGCCGGGCTGCGCCGCCGCGGCCTCGTAATAATAGGTGCGCAGGTCCTCGCACACGAGCTTCAGCGTCTCGCCGAGGCTCAGGCCTTCGAAGCACGGTGCGGATTCCCCCTGCACGTGGGCAGCGAGGGTGCGGGCGGCCTCCGGCATCGACAGTCCGCTCAAGCCCACGCCCGTGCGCTTGCGGCGTTCGCTCGCGAGGTCGTGCCACGGCGCGAGCGCCTCGACTTCACGCAGCAGCGCCGCGACGGAATCGTCTTCCTTCCAGGCGCCGGCGAAGCTGACCGGACACACCTGGCCCTGCGCCTCCTCCGGTGCCGGCGCCGGCGCGTCTTCCGGATAATCGGCGAGCACCGGCCCCGAAGGCGCGGCGAGCAGGCGCAGCGCGGCGAGCAGCACGCGCTCCTGGAACACGGCGTCGTTCGGCACGCCGAAAGGCCGCCCGAGCATGAACGGCACCCACAGCGCGCGCGGCGGATTGATCGCCTCGGTGTGCTCGCGGATCAGCGAAATCTGCGTGGTCGCGACGCCGGCGGCTTCGAGGTAATGCGCGAGTGCGCCCACGGCGCACGTGCAGTTGGGTCAGACCGGAGTGAGCAGCACGGCGTCGACGTGATCTTTCTCGAGCAGCCCCGCGAGCTCCTGCGCTTTGCTCTCGAGCGCCCGGATCTGGGTCGCACCCATGAAAGAGTAATGGTAGGCCGCGACCGATCCGATCACTTCCCGCTGCGCGAGCGCGTTCAGGCGGTCGATGGGAAAAGCGACGTTGTGATCCTCCTGGTATCCCGTGCGATCGAAATTGACCGACTGGTGGCTCATGATGAGATCGGACGCACGCGTGGCGCCCGGGATGATGCGGTAGTCGGTGGCGCCGGAGCCGAACGGCCGGTCGCCCCTGCGGTGCAGCCCCGCGGTGGTGACGATGGCGATGCGGCAGCGCGCGAGCGGCGGCGGCCGGACCCACGGGCGCGCGTCGAAACCGGAAAGCTCCTTCAACTTGTCGAGCTTGTTCTGACGGTCCCACTCCGGAAGATCGGCGAGACGAACCATTGGTGCTCTCCTTGTTGTTGGTGTTCTACGGTGCGGCGCTGCGTCACCAGCGCAGCACGCGCGGCCCCATCATAGCGCCCAGCGCCGCCGGGATCAGCATGCCGAGCACGTACCACACGCCGATGAACGGCGCGGCGATCTCCGGGCAATGCAGCGCGTAGACGGCGGCAGCCAGCGCACCGGAGAGCAAACCGGCGGCCGCCCCGGCAAGCGCCGGCTTCGTGGGCGCCGCATGGTCTTTCAGCGCCCACATGAGTGCGATGAACGCCGGCGCCGAGAGGATCGTGATGTTGATGAGGCACTCGGTCCACGTGTCGCCGAATACGAGGTCGCTGCGCGCCGCCGGGCTCGCACCGAGCATCGCCGCCACGGCTAGAGCCCACACGCCGAGCACCGGCGCGGCGAGCGCTTCCGACACCCAGCCGAGCCGCCCGCCGGGGCGCGAGAGCCGCAAGAGCCCGAGCACCGTAATCGCGGCGAGCGCAACCGGGAATCCGATCTTGATCCAGAACATGGGAAGACGCGCCGCCGCCTCGAGGTCGGGACGCACGCCGAGCGTGATCGCCATCAGCAGCGCCGCGCCGAAAGCGCCCCAGCCGATCGCGACGGTGCAGCGGCGGCGCAGCGCGTGGACGTCCACGGCGGTGCTGCCGCTCGCGAGCATCGAAATGAGCTCGTCGGTCTTCACGATTCGGTCCGTATCATCGTGGAGAGCGCTTTCAGGCCGCGGTGGACGCCGACTTTGACGGCCGAGACCGACATGCCGGTGCGCTCCGCCGCTTCAGCGACCGAGAGTCCTTCGAGCTTGGTGTAGACGATCGGCAGCCGCTGCGCGTCCGGCAGGCGCTCGAGGAGCTTGTCGAGATCGCGCTTCGCGTCCGCCGCCTCGGTGTCGGAGTGCGCGAAAACTTCGGCGTCTTCGTCCAGGGGGTCGTTCAGCGCATCGTGAGGCGCGCGCCGGCGCAGCATGTCGATCAGCTTGTAGCGCGCGATCGCGTGCACCCACGCCGTCAGCGGCTGGGCCGAGTCGTACGTATGGCGCTGGTTGTGCAGCGCAAGCAGCGTTTCCTGCACCAGGTCCTCCACGTGATCGGGCAGCCGCGCAAGGCGCCGCCTGAAGAACGACCGCAAATGCGCGCTGGTCTCTACCAGGAATGCGCGATAAGCCGGCTGGTTGCCTTCGAGGCCGCCGATCAACAGTTCCCGCAGGTGCTCCTCGATCGCTTGCATGCCGCCTTCCATTGTTGTTCGTTCTGCGGGGCCCGATGGTTACAGCGCGGCCGAAAGATTATCGCCGAAAATTTCTCGCACGCCTGTAACCGTTCGCCCGAGGCCCGCGAATTACCCTCTGACCGCGAGTTGCCGGTGAGCACGGCCGGCGGCGCGGCATGACCCTCAACTTCGAAGGAGTGACCCTATGAAAACCATGAATCTCGCCGTCACCGCCGCCGCGCTTGCCGCCCTCACCGCGGGCGCCGCGCTCGCGCAGGACAAAGGCGCCTCGATAAAAGGCGAGAAAGAGCGCTGCTACGGTATTTCGATGAGCGGCAAGAACGACTGCGCCGCGGGGCCGGGCACGACCTGCGCCGGTACGTCGAAAATGGATTACCAGGCGAACGCGTGGAAGTACGTGCCGAAAGGAACCTGCACGACCATGAAGACCCCGACGGGCATGGGTTCGCTCAAGCCGGGCAAAGCCTGATCGCAGCGGCTGCCATGGCACCGTCCGCCGGTCTTACGCTGAAGCCGCAGCACTTCGAGGAGGCGCTCGCCTCGGCGGCGGACGGGTTGTGGTTCGAGATCCACCCCGAGAACTACATGGTCGAGGGCGGGCCGCGGCTGGCGTGGCTCGCCGCGATACGCGCGAAGCATCCGCTCGCGCTCCACGGCGTCGCGCTGTCGCTCGCGGCGGACGCGCCGCCCGACCCGCAGCACCTGCGCAGGCTCGCGGCGCTGGTCGAGCGAACCGGTCCCGCGCTCGTCTCGGAGCATCTCGCGTGGTCGACGTGGCGCGGCGCCTATCATCCGGATCTCCTGCCGTTTCCCCGCACGCACGCGGCGCTCGAGCGCATTGCGGACAACATCGATCGCACGCAGCAGGCCTTGCGCCGGCGCATCGCGATCGAGAATCCGTCGCACTATCTCCGGCTCGACGGCCACGAGTACGACGAGATCGAGTTCCTGAGCGAGCTTGCGCGGCGCACCGATTGCGGATTGCTCCTCGACGTGAACAACGTGTTCGTCTCCGCGCGCAATCTCGGGTTCGCGCCGGAGCGCTACCTCGACGCGTTTCCGGGCGAGCGGGTGGTGGAGATCCACCTCGCGGGCCATACGCGCGATCCCGCGCTGGGCGAGGGTCTGCTGATCGACAGCCACGACGCCGCTGTCGCGCCCGAGGTGTGGGCGCTCTTCGAGCGGCTCATCCGGCGCATCGGTCCGCGCCCGACGTTGATCGAGCGCGACGGCAACGTGCCTGCGTTCGAGACACTCCTGGCCGAGCGCCAACATGCGGAAGCGGTGCTCGGGGCACGGCTGGAGGCGGCCGCGTGATGTCCGGTGCGGAAAGCGCGCTTCAGCGGTTCCAGGACGACTTCGCGCGCGCGCTCTTCGATCGTCATTGCTGCGAGTTGCCGTGCGCCGCGCAACCCGGTTTCGCGGTCTATCGCAATACCGTCATGAAAGGCTGCATCGACGCGGTCGGGGCGAACTTTCCTTCGGTCCGGCGCCTGGTCGGCGATGAATGGTTTCGCGCCGCCGCGGCGGCTTACGCTCGCGCACATCCGCCGCGCGTGCCGACGCTGCTGGAGTACGGAGAAGACTTCGACGCTTTCCTCGGCGGATTCGGGCCCGCCGCGGCGCTGCCGTATCTCCCGGGCGTCGCGAAGCTCGACCGTTACTGGACCGAAGCGCACGTCGCGCCCGACGAAGATTCGCTCGATCCCGCGTGCGTCGCGCGTCTCGCGGCCCAGGAGCTCGGAAGCTGCCGGTTGCGCCCGCACGCCTCGGCACGGTGGGCGTACTTCGAGGATGCGCCGGTCGCGACCCTCTGGCGCGCCAATCGCCACGACGATGCGGCCGCGATGACGGCGTTGCGCTGGTGCGGTGAAGGTCTCCTGCTCGTGCGCCCGCAGGGCTGCGTCGAAGCGATCGACCTCGACGCTGCGGGCTGCGCGTTCATGACCGCGTGCGCGGAAGGTGTGGTGCTGGCCGATGCGGCGGCACGCAGCCTCGAGATCGATCGGGACACCGACTTCTCCGCGCTCATGGCGCGGCTGCTGGGCGCCGGCGCTTTCGCCGGTCGGGGATGAGGGAAAACAACGGAGGATGCGCCATGGCTTCGACACTCACCGCTGCACACGCGCGCGAAAGCGGTTTGCGCGCGGGCTGGAATCGCTGCGCCGACACGCTCA
>CAZULX010000116.1:0-3517 GCA_964621335.1 uncultured Streptomycetaceae bacterium | reverse complement strand
ATATGATGACGCTTTATTCCGGCACCACGTGCCCTTTCAGCCAGCGCTGCCGGATCGTGCTCTACGAGAAGGGCATGGACTTCCAGATCGTCGATGTCGATCTGTTCAACAAGCCCGAGGACCTGGCGGTGATGAACCCGTACAACCAGGTCCCGGTGCTCGTCGAGCGCGACCTGATCCTGTACGAGTCCAACATCATCAACGAGTACATCGACGACCGTTTTCCGCACCCGCAGCTCATGCCGGCCGACCCGGTGATGCGCGCGCGGGCGCGGCTTTTCCTGTTCCGCTTCGAGCAGGAAATGTTCAGCCATATCGAATCGATCGAGAAAGGCACGCAGAAGCAGGCCGACAAGGGCCGCACCCTGATTCGCGACAACCTGACGCAGATCGCGCCGGTCTTCACCAAGCAGAAGCACATGCTCGGCGACGAGTTCTCCATGCTCGACGTCGCGATCGCCCCGCTGCTGTGGCGCCTCGACTACTACGGCATACAGCTCCCGAAGCAGGCGGCGCCGATACAGAAGTACGCGGAGCGCCTCTTCAGCCGCCCGGCTTTCATAGACGCGCTCACCGCGTCCGAGAAAGTGATGCGGAAATAGGGGCTCCCGATGGCCGAGAAATCCACCAAGCCCTACCTCATCCGCGCGATCCACGAGTGGTGCTCCGACAGCAACCTGACGCCGTATCTCTCGGTGAAGGTCGATTCGAACACCCGCGTGCCGATGGAGCACGTGAAGAACGGCGAGATCATCCTCAACCTGAGCTACGACGCCACCCACCGCCTGACGATAGGCAACGACGGCGTCCAGTTCTCCGCCCGCTTCAGCGGCGTATCGCGCGAGTGCTCGGTTCCGATCGACGCCGTCCTCGGCATTTTCGCCAAAGAGAACGGGCAGGGGCTCTTCTTCGAAGTCGAGACACCCGCGCAGCCCGCCGCGCCCGAGTCGCCGCCTCCCGGCGATACGCCTACCCCTCCTCCCAGCCGTCCCCGGCTCCAGATCGTAAAGTAGCGAACTAGTGGTAGGCTAACGCCTGCCGCCCCGCACCCATAAGAAACGATCGGCACTGCCGACGGCGGATAAGCTCAGCGCCTATCACCGGAGGTTCATCATGCTTAGCTTAGAAGAGCTGAAGGAAGTGCTGCCGGCGGAGACGTCGGCTTTCCCCTCGCCGATACCCGCGCAATGCGTCTCGAGCGACGAGTACATGCCGTCCCCGCAGAACGAGAAACAGCGCGAGTTCGAAGCGCGCATCAAGGGGTACGGGTCGGAGCTCGCCCGCAAGCATGGCATGACGCGCCGTGCGTTCTTCAAGACGGCAGCCGGAATGGCGGCCGCTTTCGTCGCGATGAACGATACCTACGGTCCGCTGTTCGCGGTCTCGCGTGCCGAGGCGGCCTCGCCCGACATGGCGGACGCGCGCGCGCAAGGCCTGAAGAACCAGTTCATCATGGACATGCACACGCACTTCCTGCGCGACGACACCCGCATCAAGACTTTCGTGAACCAGCGCGCGACCGTGGGCCAGCTCGGGTGGAACCCGACGCTCAAGGGGAAGGAACAGACGATCGAAGACCTGAAGTTCGCGAACTACTTCAAGGAGATTTTCCTGGACAGCGACACCAAGCTCGCGATGATCAGCGGGTCGCCGTCGCACGAGCCGCAGGACTGGTTTCTCACGAACGAGATGAAGTACGACGCCCGCGCGAAAGTGAACCAGGAGGCGGGCACCCGCCGCATGTTCTCGCACGCGATCTTCACGCCCGGCTGGCCGGGCTGGATGGAGCGCGTCGAGGCGGATATGGAAAAGCTCAAGCCCGACGCGTTCAAGGGCTACACCGTAGGCGACAACACCAACAAGCACCTCTCGAAATACCCGTACCGTCTGGACGACGAGAAGCTGATGTACCCGTTCTACGAGAAGCTCGTGAAGTGGAGCAAGACGAACCCGGGTCTTGCGAACGTATGCATACACAAGGGCCTCTTTCCGCCCTCGGTCGAGAAGAAGTTTCCCCACCTGCTCGCCTACTCGGACGTGCGCGACGTCGGCAAGGCTGCGAAGGACTGGCCCCAGCTCAACTTCGTCATCTACCACTCGGGCTGGCGCTGGACGGGCCCCGACGCTCCCAAATCGGCCTGGGCGCATTTCGAGAAAACCGGGCGCATCGAATGGGTCACCGATCTCGCCGACATCCCGGCGAAGTACGGCGTAAAGAACGTCTACGGCGACCTGGGACAGCTCTTCGCGTGGTCGACGACCGCCAACCCGCGCCTCGGCGCCGCGGTGATGGGCACGCTCGTCAAAGGGCTGGGGCACGACCACGTGGTGTGGGGCACCGATGCGGTCTGGACCGGCGCTCCGCAGTGGCAGATCGAGGCGCTGCGCAGGCTCGAGATACCCGAGGACATGCAGAAGCAGTACGGCTACTCGCCGCTCGGCGCGGCCGACGGCCCGGTGAAGAACGCGATCTTCGGCGGCAATAACGCGCGCCTTTACAAGGTCACACCCAAGCAGCAGGCCGAAGTCGTCGTCGACCGCGTCGCGCAGATCAAGGAATCTTACGAAAAATATGGTGAGGGCCGGAGCAACTTAGCCTACGGCTACGTTGCGCGGAAGGCGTCATAGGGCTACTGCGTGCGCCGAATGACGACTTGAAGCCCGCTGTACGAAGCAACGCCCGCGCTGAAAAGCGCGGGCGTTTTGCTGAGCGTTCACCAGCCGGTGAACGCTAAACGCCAGCCGAAGTGAGGCAACGTTATTGTTGCTTCATTTCCTGCTGCGTCTCCCGGGCTTCGCCCTGCAGCTTTTCGCCGCCGCGTTCGATGTCGCGGCCTATGCCGGACATCGTGTTGCAGCCCGCGAGAGTGATGCCCAATGCGATCAGTGCCAGTACGCGTTTGATCATGTGTGCCTCCATCGCGTGAATTTACTCGAGCAGGCCCTCTATTCCGAGCGGTCCGCGGCTACGGTCGGGGTCCACGCCGGAACGTGCCGGCGATGAGGGACACCACGAACAGAACCAGGAACACGAAGAACAGAATCTTCGCGATTTCCGCAGCACCGGCCGCGATGCCGCCGAACCCGAAGAGCGCGGCCACCAGCGCTATGACGAAAAACAACGCAGCGTAATACAACATGATGATCTCCTTGTTTGTTTGCGCTCCACGGCACCGGCCGTTTTGCGCACCTATCGACTAACTGCAACGGCTGTGCCCGCGGCCGATGCGACGAAAGCGTACAAGGCTCTTAGGTCCCCGCCGACTCGCGGGGACCTAAGAAGATCAGAAGATTGGAAGACGCGAGCCGGCGCTCGCGGGGAATCAGCCGGCTACGGGAATCGGAACGATCGCGTGGTGCCGTACCTCGCGGCGTATCTCGGGGGCGCGCGCGGGGCGCGCGACGGAAGGCCCTTCTCCGTATACATAGCGGCCGCCTGCAAACGCGACCGGCTGCGTGTCGACCGACTCGCGCTGCGCGTCGCGCTGGATTTCCCATTGCGGCTCGGCGCGCGGGC
>CAZULX010000115.1:0-5114 GCA_964621335.1 uncultured Streptomycetaceae bacterium | reverse complement strand
CGGCACCGACATCATCCGCCGCGGTTTCGCGCGCGGGCTCACGTTTTCGGGTCTTGTCACCGTGGGCAACTGCGCCGACGTGACGCCGAGCGATCTCCTGGAGTTCTATTTCGCCGACGTGGAGACGCGCGTCGTCGGGATGTACATCGAGACCGCACAGGACGGCCGCCGGCTTTTCGAGATCCTGCGCGACGCGCGCGGTGCCAAGCCCGTAGTCATACTCAAAGGCGGCCGGACGGCTCAGGGTCTCGCCGCGGCGGCCTCCCACACGGGCTCGCTCGCCGGGGATGATCGCGTGTGGGTGGCGCTCTCGCGCCAGACCGGGTGCATCCTCGTCGATACGCTCGACCAGTTCATCGACACCCTGCTCATCTTTCAGACCCTCACGCCGCAGCCCGCGCATCCGACGAGGCGCGTCGTGCTGTTCGGCAACGGTGGCGGGACGAGCGTCCTCGCCACCGATTTCTATGCGCGGCTCGGACTCGACGTGCAGCCTTTCGGCGAAGACACGATCGCACAGCTCGCGGCGCTCAGGCTTCCGCCCGGCACGAGCATCACCAATCCGGTCGATTGCCCGGTCGGCACGCTGCAGCAGGAGGAGGGTCGCGTCGCCGAAAAAATCCTCGACATCATTTACGCGAGCGGCAAACCCGACGCGCTGGTGATGCACCTCAACCTCTCCGCTTTCGTCGGGCGCACCAAACCCGAGGTGCTGGATAATCTGGTCCAGGCCGCGATGCGCGTGCAGGAGCACTATCCGGGGCAGGCGCACTTCGTTCTCGTGCTGCGCTCCGACGGCGATCCTCCGCTGGAAGCCAGGAAACGGGAATTCCGCGAGCGCGCGGTCGCGCTGGGGGTGCCGGTGTACGACGAGATGTCGAATGCGGGATACGCGCTCGCCGCGCTTCAGGGGCTGGAGCGCTTCAGGAGCAAGCGGTCATGACCTATCGCAACGATTTCCGCGCAGTCGGTTACCCGCTGCGCCTCTATAGCGGCAAGGACGCGCTCGAGAACCTGCCGGCCGAGTTGAAGCGCCATCGCTCGCAGCGCGCGTTCATCGTCTGCGGGCGCAGCGTCTCGCGCAAGACGCCGCTGGTTTCGCGCATACGCGCGATCCTGGGCGACAAGCTCGCCGGCGTGTTCGACGAAATGGCCAAGGAGTCGCCCCTTTCCGCCGTCGTGGCCGCGCGCGACGCTGCGCGCGAAGCGCGAGCCGATCTCCTGATCGGCATCGGCGCGGGCAGCGTGATACAGGCCACCCGGGTGGTCGCCATCCTGCTCGCGGAGACGCGGCCGGTGGAAGAGCTGATCACGCAGTATCCCGATAATGCGCCTGCGATCAGCCCCAAGCTCCTCGCGCCCAAGCTTCCCATCATCAACGTGCTGACGGCGGGCACCACGGCGCAGAATCGAGGGGGCTCGGCGGTCAAAGGCGAGCACCTCGACCACCGCATGGAATTCTTCGATCCGAAGACGCGCCCGGTCGCGGTGTTCTGGGACAGCGAGGCGCTCCTCACCGCGCCGCCGTCGCTCGCGCGCACCACCGGCGGATCGATCTTCTGGCGCGCGGCGATGAACGCCGGCTCGGCGAGCATGTCGCCGCTCGTCGAAGGCGACCGGCTGCAGGCGCTGCGTCTCGCCCAGAACGCGCTGCCCAGGCTCGCGGACGCGACCGACCCTGCGCCTCGCATCGAGCTTTGCGCCGCCGCGTTCCTGCAGAACCGCGAAGCCGACGACGGCGGCGCGCTCATGGAGAAGCACTGGGTGGGACGCGTCGTCTACGCTTTCGCCGCGGCGCTCTTCCACCAGCACGGGCACGTGACCCAGGGTGAGGCGAATGCCGCGCTCACGCCCGCTGTCATGCGCAAGCTCGGCAGGCGCGATGCCGAAGCGATGCGCGCGATGGCCCAGGCGCTCGGCGCGTGGCGGGAAGGCGATACGCTCGACGATGCGCCGGAGCGCGCGGCAGTGGCGCTCGAGCGCGTGTTCGATTCGATCGGCATGCCCACCCGCGTTTCAAAGCTCGGCATCCCGTGCGAGAGCCTGGCAACCATCCTCGAGCACTCGCTCAAGAACTTCAACGCCGATCCGAGGCGCGAGTTCATGCGCGAGCGCGAGATCCTGTGGGACGTGCTTCAATCGACGTGGTGATCGCACCTTCGGGTGATCCGTGATTCACCGCGCCCGGCCTGTTGCGTCTTAACGCACCCTGCGCGTCTTCGGCTTTTCTTCCTTCCTGAACTCCGCGATCGCCTCTTTCGCGATCCCGAACGCCGACAGCGCAGGATAAACCCCCGCGTAGACGTACACGTGCAGCAGGATCTCCCCGATTTCCTTTACGCTCCAGCCCGAGCGCAAACAAGTTTTCACGTGCAGCTTCACCGCCCCGGCGTGGTTCTGCGCCGCCGCCATCGCGAGCGACAGCGACGAGCGGGTCTTGTGGTTGAGCCCCGGCCGCGCCCACACCGTGCCCCAGCAGAACTCGTCGGTCACGTCCTGGAACATGCGCATGAAGTCGTCGGCTTCGGCGTAGTTGCGGTCGACGTGCGCGTCGCCGTGCGCCTTGCGGCGGACCACTTCGCCCTTACGCGCCAGCGCGCTCTTTCTGGTTTTCATGTTCACTTTTTCGCCATCGTGGATTTGTTGAGCGAGCGCGGATCGCGAGGGCGCCAGCGGCCCGAATCGACCTGCGCCAGGAATTCCGCGGTGAGGCGGTTGAAAAGGTCGGGCTCTTCGAGATTCACGGCGTGCCCGGTGTTCGCCACCACCGTGAGCGACGCCGAAGGACACACGCGCTTGATGTAAAGCCCCGGCTCGAGGCAGTTGTTGTCCTCGTCGCCGCTCACCATGTGGAGAGGCACTTTCATCTTCGAGAGCCCGCGCTCCAGGCTTTGTATCGTCGGGCGCCGCGCCTGCACGCCGCGCAGCGTGTTCGCCGAGCCGAGCGCCGAGTGCTTTGCGAACTCCGCGCAGAAGTGCTTGAACCCGAGCGGGTCCTTGTTCTGGAATTGCACGCGCGAAGGCCCGATCTGATAGGGCTTGATCGCCTCCGGCGTGCCGAGCTTCTCGAAGCGCTTCGCCATCACTTCGGTGTCGTCGAGGAATTGCTTGCGCTTGTCGGGGTCCGAGCCGTAGCCCACGCCGATCGCGGTGAGCGAATTCGCCATGCGCGCGTAGCGCAGCCCGAAATGCACCGTCGCGTAGCCGCCCATCGAGCAGCCGATGATGTGCGCCTTGCGTATCCCCAGGTGGCGCATCACCGCGGCGATGTCGTCGGTCGCGAGCGCCTGCGAATACTGCGTGTGGCGCTTGGGCACGTCCGAAGGCGGGTAGCCGCGCGCGTTGAACGCGATGCAGCGATAGCGCCGGCTGAAGTAGCGCACCTGCGGCTCCCAGCTTTGAAGATCGTCCGCGAACTCGTGGACGAAGACGATGGGCGCGCCCTTGCCGACTTCTTCGTAGTACAGGCGCACGCCGCCGGAATCTGCGTAAGGCATTTCTCTTCTCCCGTGATGGGTGTATTGAGTTACTCGACTTTCAAACCCGCCTGCTTCACGACCTTCGCCCACTTCGCGATCTCGGCCTTGATGAACGATCGGAACTCGTCCGGGCTGCTGCCCACGCCTTCGGCCCCGAGGGTCGACAGGCGCTGTTTCACGTCAGCCTGGCCGAGCGCATTGACGGTCTGCGCGTGCATGTAAGCGATGATGTTCCGCTGTGTGCCGGCGGGCATGAAAAGCCCGTTCCAGCCGACGATCTCGTAGCCTTTCAGGCCCGCTTCGTGGAGCGCCGGCAAATCGGGAACGAGCGGCGAGCGCTTCGAGCCCGTCACTGCGAGCGCGCGCAGCCTTCCCGCCTTCGCGTGCGGCAGCGTGCTCGGGATGTTCTCGAGCATGAGCTGGATCTGGCCTCCCATCAGGTCCGCGAGCGCCGGGCCGCCGCCTTTGTACGGCACGTGCGTCATCGCGATGCCCGACATCATCTTCAGCATCTCGCCCGCGAGGTGCGGCGTGGTTCCCGGCCCGCCGGATCCGAAATTGAGCTTGCCCGGATGGGCTTTCGCATACGCGAGAAACTCCGGAACCGATTTCGCCGGTATCGACGGATGGATGACCAGCATGAGCGGCGCGGAGGCGACCAGCGTGACGGGCGCCAGGTCTTTCTCGGTATCGTAGGGAAGCTTCCTGAAGAGGCTCGGATTCACCGCGAAGGTGAGGCTCATCATCAGCATCGTGTAGCCGTCGGGCGCCGCTTTCGCCGCGAGATCGGTGCCGATGATGCCGCTGCCGCCCGCGCGGTTGTCGATCACGACCTGCTGCCCGAGCGCTTCGGAGAACTTCTGTCCGACGAGGCGCGCCATGATGTCGTTCGACCCGCCGGGCGCGAAAGGCACGATGAGGCGGATGGGCCGGCTCGGATAGACGCCGCCCGGTTTGCCCGCGGGCTGCGCGGCAGCGCTCGCCGCGAACCACGCGCATGCTGTAAGCAGTGCCCAGGGTATGAGCTTCACCGACGTCTCCCCGCGCGAGCGTGCGCCGCGCGTCGCCCGATTCTAAACGATGTGCTCGGCGCGCCTTTCCGCGGTATGCGAGACGCGTATGCCGATCAGCACCAGAACGCCGCCCGCGATCGCGAGCGGCGTCAGCGTCTCGCCGAGGAGCCACCACGCGAGCGCCGCCGCTATTACCACCTGCACCAGCAACGCAACCGATGCGAAAGTGCCCGGCAGGTGCGCGAGCGCGTATGCGATGAGGCTCTGCCCCGCGACCTGGGAGATGAGCGCGAGACCGACGAGCAGCAACCAGCCGTTGGCCGTTTCGGGGACGAAACGCTCGCCCGAGAAAAGCGCGATCGGCAGCAGCACGAGCGCGGTGACCGTGCCCGTCACAGCCATCAGGCGTGCGGTCGAGATTGCGCTTCGCGCCCGCGCGACCACGATCTGGTAACCGGCATAGAAGACCGCGGTGACGAGTCCGAGCGCGTCGCCGAGGAGCGCGCCGCCCGCGTGATGGAAATCCCCGCGCAGCAGCATGAACATGCCGGCAATGGCGGCCGCGAGGCCCGCCAGAAACCGCATTCCGGGCCGCCGCTTGAAGAGCAGCCACGCCGCCAGC
>CAZULX010000114.1:0-2558 GCA_964621335.1 uncultured Streptomycetaceae bacterium | reverse complement strand
GGCCGATCACCGCGGTGTGTCATGGCTGGGGCGGGGGAAGCCGCGCTGTTTGCGGCACCTACCGGTGCCCGTGAGGCAGTCGTGCGACTGCCTCACGCCAGGCGGAAAACTAACAGAGGGGAACCCAAGGTTCCCCTCCGTAACCTCCCTTCCTTCGGTAATCTACCGATCGCACTAGATACGCTGCGAGCATGATCGACGAATTCGAATTTTTCCTCGAGAAGCACTGGTCCGACGGCTTGCCGGTCGTGACGCCGACCGAGGCGCGGGTCGCGAAAATGCTCGAAGCGACCGGGCGCGATCCCGACGAGCTCGTCGGTAAAGTGCCGCCGGCGATGGAGCCCGCAACCGTGCGCACCGTGGCGATCCATGCCTTGATGGCGGGATGCAAGCCTTCGTTCCTGCCGGTCGTGCTCGGCGCGCTCGGTCTCATGCTGCGCGACGAGTTCAACATGAACGGCGTGCAGGGAACGATGCACGGCGTCGCGCCGCTCATGATCGTCAGCGGGCCTTACGCAAAGAAGATCGGCATCCACGGCGGCAACGGCTGCTTCGGCCCGTCGTTTCGCGCGAATGCGACGATAGGCCGCGCGATACGGCTGATGATGCTCAATCTGGGCGGAGGCATCGCCGGCATCGGCTCGGCGACGATCTTCGCGACGCCGATGCGCTATACCGCGTGCATCGGCGAGAACGTCGAGAAAAGCCCATGGGAAACCTTGGCGCAGTCCAAAGGCTACGGCAGCGAAGACAACGTGATCACGTGCGCGATGGTCGAAAGCCCGCGGCTCTGTTTCGACGACGTCAGCCAGGAGCCGCAGCGGCTATTGAACGGCATCGCGGATTCGATGGTCGCGATGGGCTCGTGGAACATGCACGCGCAGTCGGACATGGTGGTGGCGATGGGACCGCAGCACGCGTCGATCTGCGCGGAAGCCGGCATGAGCCGCGCGGACGTGCATCGCGCGCTGTGCGAGCGCGCGGGCCGCAAAGTGCGCGACTTGAAGGACGGCGGCAACTGGCGGCGCGAGCGCGCCTTGCAGTTCCCGATCGCGGTCGATCCCGACGACGACGAGTGTTTCATCCCGGCGATCAAGGACCCGAAAGACCTCCAGCTCCTCGTCGCCGGCGGTTGGGGCCCGTGCACGGCCATTTGCCATGGCTGGAGCGGAGGCAGTCGCGCCGTTCACGGTAGCTACCGCTGCCCGTGAACCGCGCGACTGCCTCCCGGCGGCGGAGAACGAACAGAGGAGAACCGAAGGTTCCCCTCCGAAACCTCCCTTCCTTCGGTTTTCCCGATCAGCTTTTGGTTATCGCAAATGGAGATGACATGAACGACTCACTTCCCTGGATAGACCCCACCGCGGGCAGCGGCAAAGCGAAAGTCGCGCTCGCGCCGCGGCCCATGGATCTGGCAGGCAAAGTCGTCGGTCTGCTCGACAACACCAAGGAACAGGGCGACGTGATCCTGCAGACCGTGGCCGACGCGCTGCGCGAGCGTCACGGCGTCGCGCGCGTGGTGATCCGGCGCAAGGAGCATTACTCCAAGCCGGCGAAGGACGGGCTGATCGACGAGATGGCGCAGGAGGTGGAGGTCGCGGTCGCGGCCGTGGGTGGGTGAGGGTCCTGCACGTTGTGCAGTGTGCACGACACCATCGAATTCGAGAAACGCGGCATCCCGGCAACGGTTATCATCACGCAGGCGTTTCGGAACGCGTGCGTATTCCAGTTCAAGGGCAAAGGCATGGACGGCCACCCTTACATCGAGCTGCCGCACCCGATCAGCAACCTGAAACCCGATGAAATGCGCGAGCTCACGCTGAAGCACGTCGAGCACATCGTGCGCCAACTCACCGCGTGACCTTCACCTCTCATTCCCCTTCAGGGGGGAGAGGGCGCGACGCGCCCGAGGGGGCTCCGGGATGGGGGTGGTTTACTGAGGAATGACCATGAAGGTATGCATATTCGGCGCCGGCGCGATCGGCGGCCACCTCGCGGCGCGGCTCTCCGCGGCGAAGCACGCGGAAGTCTCGGTCGTGGCGCGCGGCGCGCAGCTCGAAGCGATCCGGAAAAACGGGATACTGCTCAAGTCGGGCGGCGAAGAGATACGCGGCGTGCCGGCGGCGGTGACCGACGATCCCGCCTCGCTCGGCAAACAGGACCTCGTCGTCGTGACGCTGAAAGCGCACGCGCTTTCCGCCCTCGCGCCGCGCATCGAAGCGCTCCTCGCGCCGAAGGGCTGCGCGCTTTTCATGCTGAACGGGCTCCCGTGGTGGTGGCCGCAGGGGCGTCCCGGCGCGAAGGGGCCGCTGCCGCTGCTCGATGCCGAAGGCGCGCTCTGGACGCGGCTGCGCGAGCGCACGCTGGGTTGCGTCCTCTACTCGCCGAACGAAGTCGTGAGCCCCGGCGTCGTCGTGCACATCGGCGCGAACCGCTACGTGATCGGCGAGCCGAGCGACCAGAAGACGCCGCGCGTACAGGCGGTCGTCGACCTCTTCAACAAGTCCGGCATGAAAGCCGAGGTGTCGCCGGACATCCGCGGGGAAGTCTGGCGCAAG
>CAZULX010000113.1:0-11531 GCA_964621335.1 uncultured Streptomycetaceae bacterium | reverse complement strand
GCGCGCAGCGCGGCCACGGTGCGGGCGCTGTAGGCGCCGAGTATTTTCCGGTTCAGCACCGCCAGTGCGTCCGCACGGTCCATCGCATGCTAAGCGGGTGGTTTGGACGCGCCGTGGAAAGCCATCATTCCCGAGAATACGGTCTCATAGCGGACGTCCTGGAAGCCGAGCTCCCGCAGCACGGTCGCGAGCTCGCCGGCGGAGTAGAAATTCTGCAGCGCGTCGATGAAGTATTTGCGGCAGTTGAGCGCCGCGGAGCCGCTCTGGAACACCACGGCCGTGAAGGTGAGGCAGCACTTGAGGTACGTGTAATAGAGGTTTTCGACGATCGGGTTCTCCGGGCGCAGCATGTCGCAATGGTGAAAGCGCCCGCCGGGCTTGAGCACGCGGTAGATCTCTCTGAAGACCTG
This sequence comes from uncultured Streptomycetaceae bacterium, assembly GCA_964621335.1. GTDB lineage: Bacteria > Pseudomonadota > Gammaproteobacteria > Burkholderiales > SG8-41 > JAQGMV01. Next base: position 11,121 of record CAZULX010000113.1, on the reverse strand, counting down.
CTTCACGCGCAGGTGGCGCGAGGCGAACTGCAGCGTGACCACGTCGAAATGACTGTCGGGAAACGGCAGGCAGTGCACGTCTCCGATGTAGCTCTTGATCCTGAAGCCTCGCGACTGCGCGCTCTGCTGCCCGACCTCCTGCATCTCCGCGCTGCGATCGATCGCGTGCACGTCGAGCGTGCGCTCGCGCGTGAGCAGTCCGATGCCGATCGCGTTGGTGCCGGCGCACACGTCGAGCACGCGCTGCCCGGGCTTTACCGGGATCGTGTCGAGGAAACCCTCGCGGAACCAGCCCCAGAGACCGAGGCTTGCAACGTAGTTGGCGCGGTCGTAATAGGGCGCGACGTCGGCGAAGACGGCGTTCAGCTCGCGCGTCCACACGTCGCTGAACTTGCTTTCACGAACGGATTCACGTGCGGCGAGCGGTGGTGGCGGCATGGCGGCGTACTCCCCCAGGTTGTTCGAGTGGTTATCTTAGCCCCCGGTCGACCGTGAAAATTGATTTAATTCAAGATTCCGGGCCGCGTCGCGCTTCAGCGCGACCACAGGGCGCTTTCAGATGCCGTAAAGGAAGATTGCGGTGGCGGCCGTGCCGGCCGCCGCGGCGAGGTACATGATCCATGCCACTAGGTTATCGCAACGGACGCCGAAATCGAAAAACGTGATGCGTATGCGGTGAGCGGCGCTCCAGAGCGACAACCCGATGACGGCGAAGACGATCGCCTTGCCCAGTCCGTGCGACACGAAGCCGTGCAGCCGCTCGTAACCGAGACCTTGCGGCAGATGCCCCAGCGCGACGAGGAGCGTCAGCAGGATGAGCGCGGGCGTGAGCAGCGCCGTGACGGTGCCGCCGGCTGCGAAGGGACCCCAGATGATCGGCTTGTTCGATTTGGCCATCAGAGAGCTCCTGCGGCAACCAGCACCACGGCCGAGGCGAGCGCCCACGCGAGGTAGTGCGCGCCGGCCACCACGCTGTCGGGCACGCGCGTGCCGCCGAGCCGCACCGGCATCGCGCGGGGGGCGAGGTTGAACCACGTGATGCTGTGATAGGCGGCGAAGGCGAGGGCGAGCACGTGCAGCGCGATGCTCGTGGGGCTTTGCAGCGCCTGCAGGAAGGCTTCGTATGCGGCACGGCTTTCCGCCAGGCGCGCCAGGCCGACGAGCATGAGGACCGTGTACGCCCCGATGAAGATCGACGTCACTTCCCGCGCCATGTAGCGCAGGTAGCGCGGACGGCGGAAGAACCAGCGCGTCCTGGGGACGACGCGTACGTAAGGCCTGCGGCCTACTTGGAGAGCCATGGCATCGAATGCTCCCTGAACCAGTCTATGGTGCTCGCGATTTTCACCTGTTGCAGCGCGGCCGCCGGATCGACGTGCTTCGGACAGACCTCGGAGCAGGCGCCGACGAACGTGCATTCCCACACGCCCTCGTCGGTGGCGATTTCCTGCTGGCGTTTCTCCCGGCCGCCGTCGCGCGAATCTTCGTTGTAGCGGTGAGCGAGCGCGATCGCGGCGGGCCCGATGAACTTCGGTATCAGTCCGTATTCGGGACATGCGGCATAACACAGCATGCAGTTGATGCACTGCGAATACTGGTGGTAGCGCTCCAGTTGCGCGGGCGTCTGCCGGTATTCGCCTTGCTCCACCGTCCTCGCCTCTTTCGCGATCAGGTACGGCTTGACGCGAGCCAGCTTCGCCATGAAGTCCTCGACCACGGTCACGAGATCGCGCTCGATCGGGAAATGCGCGAGCGGCTCGACCCGTATCGTCGCCGGCAGATCGCGGACGAACGATTTGCACGACAGCGTGGGCTCGCCGTTCACCATCATGCCGCAGCTTCCGCACACGGCCATGTGGCACGACCAGCGATACGAGAGCGTGGGGTCGAGATGCGCCTTGACGTAATTCAGCGCGTCGAGCACGACCCATTCGTCGTTGTACGGCACCGCGTACTGCTGCCAGTGCGGCTCGGTGTCGGTCTCCGGGTTGTAGCGGAGAACGTGAAGGTCGACGTTGCGCCCCGTTGTGTCAGCCACGGCTAATGTCCCGAGTAGTCGCGCACGCCGGGCTGCGACCTGGTGATCACGACGTCGAGGTAATCCACGCGCGGCGCACTTTTGCCCTCGTAGTGTGCGAGCGAGTGCTTGAGAAAGCTGTCGTCGTCACGGGCGACGTAATCGAGTCGCTGATGCGCCCCGCGCGATTCGCGGCGGGCGTCGGCGCACACCATGACCGCTTCCGCGCAGTCGAGCATGCAACCGAGCTCCAGCGTCTGCAGCAGGTCGGTGTTGAAGACGTTGGTCTTGTCGTGCAGGGCCACGTCGGCGTAGCGCTGGCGAAGCTTCGAGAGCGTCCTCACGCCCTCCGCGAGCTCGTCGCCGGTGCGGTAGATGCCGGCGTTCTTTTCCATCGTTTCCATCATCTCCTGGCGCACGCCGGTCACCGTTTCCCTGCCGAGCGGGCGGTTGAAGAGATCGCGCACGCGCGCTTGCGCCGCATCGGCAAGGCTCGCTGCCGCGGGCTTGCTGCTGCCGGGCGTAGAGCCGAGATATTCGATCGCGGAGAGCGCCGCGCGGTGCCCGTACACGAGGATCTCGACGAGCGAGTTCGAGCCGAGGCGATTGGCGCCGTTGATGCTCACGCACGCACACTCGCCGGCTGCGTAGAGGCCCGGCAGGTTCGTTGCGGCTTTGGCGTCGGTGTGTATGCCGCCCATCATGTAATGCACGACCGGGCGCACCGGCACCGCCTGCGTGACCGGATCGGTGTTGAGGTAGCTCGTCGCCAGCTCTCTCACGAAAGGCAGCCGCTCGTCGATCACCTTCTCGCCCAAGTGGCGCATGTCGAGCAGCATGCAAGGGCCCCATCGCGTGTCGAGCATGTTGCCTTTGCGCTCTTCCTGCCAGAACGCCTGGCTCACGCGGTCGCGGGGTCCCAGCTCCATCGTCTTCAGTTGCGGCTTGCCGAGCGGGGTCTCGGGTCCCATGCCGTAGTCCTGCAGGAAGCGGCGTCCGTTTTTGTTCAGAAGCACGCCACCCTCGCCGCGACACGCTTCGGTCAGCAAGGTGCCGGTGTTGGGGAGACCGGTCGGGTGGTACTGCACGAACTCCATGTCTTTGAGCGCGACCCCGGCGCGATAGGCGAGGGCCATGCCGTCGCCGGTCTTGATCGCGCCGTTGGTCGTGAACGGGAACATGCGGCCGGCGCCGCCGGTCGCGATGATCACCGCGCGCGCGTCGAAGCGCCGCATCTGGCCGCTTCTCATCTCGATCGCAGTGAAGCCGCGGCAGCGTCCGTCTTCGATCAGCAGATCGGTCACGTAGTACTCGTCGTAGCGCTCGATCGACGGGAACTGGAGCGAAGTCTGGAAGAGCGTGTGCAGAATGTGGAAGCCGGACTTGTCGGCGGCGAACCATGTGCGCTGGATTTTCATGCCGCCGAAAGGCCGCACCGCAACGGACCCGTTTTCCTCACGGTTCCAGGGGCAGCCCCAGTGCTCGAGCTGGATCAGCTCGCGCGGCGCCTCCCTGACGAAATAGTCCACGGCGTCCTGGTCGCACAGCCAGTCACCGCCGCCGACGGTGTCGTTGAAATGCTGCTCGAGGCTGTCGTCGTCCTTGATGACACCCGCGGCGCCGCCTTCCGCAGCGCACGTATGGCTGCGCATCGGGTAGACCTTGGAGACGAGCGCGACGCGCAGCCGCGGCTCGCTCTGCGCGATCGCAATCGCGGCGCGCAGGCCGGCGCCGCCGGCGCCGATGACCGCCACATCCGTGCGGATGATCTCCATGAACTCTCGCCGCGCTACTTTTTCGCCACCGGATCGGGATTGAACATGTAGACGATCGCCCAGCGGATCTCGTTATCGGTCAGGTCGGGGAGCCCCCCTCGCGCCGGCATGCCGCCGTGCCCGTTGATCGCCGAGCGCACGGTGGCCTCGAAGCCGTTGGCGAGCCGCGGAATCCACGCTGCCCGGTCGCCGATGCGCGGTGCGCCGCCTTTACCCGCCTCGTGGCACTGGCCGCAGCGCATGTCGACGATCTGCCTGCCGGTGCGCGCGCGACCGGGCCGCGGGTCCCTGGGCTCGATCCAGTTGCCGCCGGACCGGTTGACCATGTAGGTGATCGCGCGCTTCATCTCGAGGTCCGACAAGTCGAAGCGCCCGCCGTGCGGCGGCATGTCGCGTATGCCTTTGAGCGCGTTCTGATTGAGCGCCGTAAGCCCGCGCGATGCGCGCGGCTGCCACGCCTTGCTGTCGCCGATACGCGGAGCGCCGCGTTCGCCGGCGCCGTGACACTTGATGCAGGCCTCGTCCACGACCTGCTTGCCGCCGCGCGTGCCCTTCGCGTCGGCCGCGTGCGCCGCGAGCGGCACGCTCAAAGCGAAAAGGATCATGGTAAAACCCGCGTACCGGTCGTATCTCATCGTCGCCCCATTCAGTCCTATATCGTTTCCGGCACCATGGCTATCGCGCCGCACGGGCATTCCTCGGCACACAGCGCGCAGCCCTTGCAATAATCGTAGTTGATCTCGAAGCGTTTGCCGGGCCCCAGCTTCACCACCGCGTTGTCCGGGCACACGCCGTAGCAATTGTCGCACTCGAAGCAGTTGCCGCACGAGAGGCAGCGCCGCGCCTCGAAAAGGGCGGTGTCTTCAGCGAGCCCGCCCAGCACTTCGTCGAATCCCGACTGGCGCCGCAGCGCATCGAGCGCGGGCTGGACGCTCTTCGGGGCGTCGGCGTAATACCAGGCGTTGATCTGTGCGGCTGCTGCGAGATCGTGCTTGGGCAGAGGGGTGTATACGCTCCCGCGCAGCCACGCGTCGACGTGGCGCGCGGCCTTTTTTCCGTGGCCGACCGCGACCGTGACGGTGCGCTCGCAGGGTACCATGTCGCCGCCCGCGAAAATGCCGGCGTGGCCGGTCATCATGTTGCCGTCCACGCGCACCACGCCTTTATCGACGGCGAGTCCCGGCACGTGGTCGAGCAGCGAAAGATCGACGTCCTGGCCGAGCGCGAGCACGAGCGTATCAGCTTCTATCGTTTCGAGCTCACCCGTGGGCTGCGGGCGGCCCTCGGCATCGAGCGTCATGCGCTCGACCGTGAAAGTGGTGTCGTCGATCCGTTTGATGGTGTTCAGCCAGCGCACCATCACGCCTTCCTCGAGCGCTTCCTCGAGCTCCGCCGCGTGCGCAGGCATCTGCTCGCGCGTGCGGCGATAGACGATCAGCGCTTCGCTCGCCCCGAGGCGCTTGGCCGTGCGGGCGACGTCGAGAGCGGTGTTGCCTCCGCCGTACACGATCACGCGCCGGCCGAGTTGCGGGCGCTCGCCGGTCTCCATGCCGCGCAGCACGCTGACTGCGTCGAGGATGCGGCCGGCGGAGACCGCGGGGATTTCGGTGCGCTTGCCGATATGCGCGCCGACCGCCAGAAAAGCGGCATCGAATGTGCCGCCGCGCATGGCTTCGAGGATATCGTCGACGCGCCTGTCGAGCTCGAGCGTGATGCCGAGCGCGAGGATGCGGTCGATTTCGGCGTCGAGCACGTCGCGCGGCAGGCGGTACTTGGGTATGCCGAAGCGCATCATGCCGCCGGCCATCGGCCCCGCTTCGTATATCGTCACGCGGTGGCCGAGGCGTGCGAGATGGTAGGCGGCGGAGAGGCCCGAAGGTCCCGCGCCCACGATCAGCACGCTTTTTCCGGACGCTTCGGGCGGCGGGTCGAACCTCCAGTGACGCTTGAGCGCCTCGTCTCCGAGAAAGCGCTCGACGGCGTGGATGTTGACCGCTTCGTCGAGCGTCGCGCGGTTGCACGCGCTCTCGCACGGGTGATAACAGACCCGGCCCATCACGGCGGGAAACGGATTGTTCTTCACCAGCGCCTGCCACGCCTCACGGTACTCGCCGCTTTCGGCGTGATAGAGCCAGCCCTGGATGTCTTCGCCCGCGGGGCAGGCGTGGTTGCAGGGCGGGAGCCGGTCTACGTAGACCGGACGGCTCGTCCGCCAGGTTCCGGTGTGGTTGGCGAGGCTGGAGCCGGTGTCGAGGGTGATGCCGTAGGGAGTGTCCACGCGTTCATTCTCCCGGGCCGCAGGCCGGCCGCGTTGATTTAGATCAAGGAATGACGAGAAGGGGTGAACAAGAGAGGGTGCTGAGAAAAAGTGATGAGGCCGGTTTTAGTCCGCGAGGCCGAAGCGCCGGATGTTGCGGTCGGCGATCGCCTGGATCCGGCCGATGGTGGCGAGATCGGGCGTTTCGCCGAAAAGGTGGGCGTAGCGCTTCTGGAGCTTGAGATACTCGGTGACCGGCACGCGGTGGCGCAGCTGGTAGCGGCCGGTGATCTCGCCGTTCTCCGCCTCGAACAGCGGGAAGAGCCCGGACTCGACCGCGAGCCTCGCGAGCTTGATCGTGTCGGCGGGCAGCGAGCCCCAGCCCAGGGGGCAGGGCACGCTGATGTGGATGTAGCGCGCGCCTCTCAGACTCATCGCGTACATGACCTTCACTTCGAGGTCCCGCAGGTTCGCGATCGAAGCCGTCGCGACGTACGGAATCTCGTGAGCCATCGCGATCAGCGGCAGGTTCTTGCCGGTGCCGAACACGTTGCCGCTGCGCCCGCGGGCGGCAGGCGTGGTCGCGGTGTGCGCCGCGGCGGGCGTCGCGCTCGAGCGCTGCACGCCGGTGTTCATGTACGCTTCGTTGTCGTAGCAGATGTAGAGCACGTCGTCGTTGCGCTCAAACATTCCCGAGAGGCAGCCGAAGCCGATATCCATGGTGCCGCCATCGCCGCCCTGGGCGATGACCCGGTCGCCTTTGCGTCCCTTGACTCGCAGCGCGGCGGCGACGCCTGAAGCGACCGCGGCGGCGTTTCCGAACAGCGAATGGATCCACGGGATCTGCCACGACGTCTCGGGGTATGGCGTCGAGAACACCTCGAGGCATCCCGTCGCATTGACCGCGATCACGCGGTTGCCGGTCGCCTGCATCGCCGCGTCGATCGCGTAACGCGCGCCGAGTGCTTCACCGCACCCCTGGCAAGCGCGGTGACCCGAGTTGAGCGAGTTGGTGCGCCGCATGTTCGCCTGCACCGCGCGCGCGTGGCCGGCGACCAGCCGGTTGCCGACGGTGAACGTCTGCTTCTGATAGAACTTGACCGGTTGCAGCTTCATGTAGCCTCGACGGGCGTGGCACGACCGAGCTCGCGGAGGATGTTCTCGGCCGTGGGGCCCGAACGCCGCTGCCCGCGTCCGCGCGCGATCTCACGATTGACGATGTCCCAGTTGAGATCGAGGAAATTGAGCTGCTCGAGCTCGTCCCGGGATGCGCGTTCGAAAATCTCCTGCAGCGAGCGCTTCGTGATCGGGCGTCCGCCGAGCCCCGCGATGACGGTGTAGCCGGCGAGCGGCAGGCCCGAGAGCGCCTTGCGCACGCTGCTCGAGACGATCCCGCCCACGCCCACGGCCAGACATTTCTCGAGCACGACGACGCGCTTCGCGTCCTTGAGCGTTGCGCGGAGCGGAGCCAGAGGGAAAGGCCTGAAAGAGCAGATGGACACCGCCCCGATGCGCGTACCGGCCGCGCGCATGTCGTCGACGACCTCCTTGACGGTGCCCAGCACCGACCCCAGCGACACGACGATCGTCTCGGCCTCCTCGCATCGGTAGCTGCGGATCAATCCGCCCGAGTCGCGGCCGAACACGCGCTTGAAATCGCGCGCGAGATCGGGAATCAGCTCGAGCGCGCGCAGCTGCTTGTGGTGCTGGAGATAGCGCACTTCGAAAAACGCTTCCGGGCCGACCATGGCGCCTATGGAAACGGGCTCGTCGCAGTCGAGCACCTGCACCGGCTCGAAAGGCGGCAGGTAGGCGTCGACCTGGGCCTGCGTAGGTATGTCGACGCGCTCGTACGCGTGCGTCAGGATGAAGCCGTCGACGCACACCATCACAGGGCACGAGAGCTCTTCCGCGAGGCGGAAAGCCTGTATGTGCAGGTCGACCGCCTCCTGGTTGGTTTCGGCGTAGAGCTGTATCCAGCCGGCATCTCGCAGCGCCATGCTGTCGGACTGGTAGTTCCAGATGTTGATCGGCGCGCCGATCGCGCGGTTGGCGATCGTCATCACGATCGGCAGCCCGAGCCCCGCCGCGTTGTAGACCGCCTCGGCCATGAAAAGGATGCCCTGGCTCGCAGTCGCGGTGTAGCTGCGCGCACCCGCGGCCGAGGCGCCGATCGCAACGGAGAGCGCGGCGAATTCGGATTCCACGTTGATGAACTCGCAACCGGCGAGCTCACCGGTTCGCACCATTTCGCCGAGGCCTTCCACGATGTGCGTCTGCGGCGTGATGGGGTAGGCGCAGACCACCTCGGGGCGGCACAGCGCGATCGCTTCGGCGAGCGCGCGCGAGCCTTCTACCTGCTTAAGCATGCTGCGTCTCCCGGCCGAGGCTGCGCATCACGCTCTCGTGAGCGGCTTGCGCGGCGGCGGCATTGGCCTCGCCGACCTTGCCGGCGAACTTGTGGCGTATGGCCGCGAGCACCGAGGTGAGTTGAGGGCGCCCGGTCATGCCGGAAAGCCCGCCGAGGAGCGCGGCGTTGGGCAGCGGACGTCCGATGTGCGCGAGCGCGAGCTCGGTGGCCGCGACGCTGCAAACGTGCCCCTGGAGATAGTTCCGCGCGAATCCGGCGAGCCCGAGCTCTTCCAGGCTGCGGCTCGAATTGACGAGGAAAAAGCCGAACGGCGACAGGCCGCTGAACACCTGGGTGCTGCCGAGCAGCGTCGGGTCCTGCACGATCACCACGTCCGGTTCCATCACCGGTTCGCGCAGGCGGATCTCCTCGGTGTCGATGCGGCAGAACGCCACGACCGGAGCGCCCATGCGTTCCGAGCCGAAGCTGGGAAAAGCCTGCGCGTGCCGGCCTTCCTCGAAAGCGGCGTGGGCGAGCATCTCAGCGGCGGACACGACGCCTTGCCCGCCCCTGCCGTGTATGCGTATCTGGAACATCCGAGCTCCGCGCGTATCGTTACGCCGATTGTGCAGAGCCGGCGTCGAGCCGCGTTGATCTATGTCAAGGATTGCGCGGGTCCGACGGGAAAGCGCGAGCGGCTATCGCTCCGCTCGCCGTCAGACGTAGCTCGCGTACGACGGCTCGTACATGCGCGCCTCCATGTCCTTCAGGAGATCGTCCGGGCGCGTGTGGTCGGTCAGCTTGCGCGAGTACGCCGCTTCGGCGACCGCCGCGGCGATGTGCGCCGAGACTTCGCGGGTGCGGGAGAGCGCGGGATAGAGGCTGCCCTGCTCGAGGTCCGACTCGCTGACGAGATGGGCGAGCCGGTGCGCCGCGGCCATGAAGACGTCGTCGGTGATGCAGCGCGTGCCGCTCGCGACCGCGCCCAGGCCGATGCCGGGGAAGATGTACGAATTGTTGCCCTGGCGCGGCACGAAAGTCCTGCCGTCGATCGTCACCGGAGGGAACGGGCTGCCGCAGGCGAAAAGCGCCCGCCCCTGGGTCCAGCGATAAGCCTCTTCCGCCGTGCATTCGGCCTGCGAAGTGGGGTTGGACAGGGCGAACACGATTGGACGCTCGTTCAGCTTGGCCATCTCCTCGAGGACCACTTTGGTGAACGTTCCGCCGACCGCCGCGACGCCGATGATGCCGGTCGGCTTCAACGCCGCGATGGCGCCCACGAAATCCTCGATGCCCGCGTGCTCGTGGGCGTATCCGCGCTTGTGCCCCGCGAGCTTGTCGCGCGCTTTCACGACGAGACCCTGCGAGTCGAAAAGCCAGCAGCGCCGGCGGGCGTCCTCCGCGCTCAAGCCGTCTTTCTCCATCGCCGACGAGATGAGGTCCGCGATGCCGACCGCGGCTTCGCCTGCGCCGAAGAACAGAAACTTCTGGTCGGATAGCTTCCCGCCGGTCACGCGCAGCGCCGAGAAAATGCCGGCCAGCGCGACCGCCGCCGTGCCCTGGATGTCGTCGTTGAAAGTGGGGATGCGCTCGCGGTAGCGCTCGAGCAGCCGGAAAGCGTTGTGGTTCGCGAAATCCTCGAACTGGATGACGATGCCGGGGAAAACCGCGTGCGCCGCGGTGATGAACTCCTCCATGAGCGCGTCGTAGGCTTCGCCCGTCACCCGCCGCTGGCGCAGGCCGATATAGAAGGGATCCCCGAGGAGCTCGGCGTTGTTGGTGCCGACGTCGAGCGTGACCGGCAGGCAGTGCTCGGGGGGTATGCCCCCGCAGCCGGTGTACAGCGCGAGCTTGCCCACGGGTATGCCCATGCCGTTCGCGCCGAGGTCGCCCAGGCCCAGGATGCGCTCGCCGTCGGTGACGACGATCAGCTTCGCGGCATACGGCCAGTTGCGCAGCACTTCGGCGACGCGGCCGCGGTCCTCGATGCTGATGAACAACCCGCGCGGACGCTGAAAGACCTGCCCGTAGCGCTGGCACGCGAGCCCTACCGTCGGCGTGTAGATGAGCGGCATCACCTCGTCGATGTGGTCGATCACCACGCGAAAGAAAAGCGCTTCGTTGCGGTCGTGCAGCGAGTTGAGCGCGACATATTTCTCGAGCGGGTCCGAGAGGTTGCGCAGGTTGGTCATCACGCGCGCAGCCTGCTCGGTCTGCGTGTGGACGTGGGGCGGGAGGAGACCGCGCAGGCCCAGAGCGTCGCGCTCCTCGCGGGTGAAAGCGGTGCCTTTGTTGAGCAGCGGGTCGCGCAGGAGCGCCATGCCTAGCGGCGGCCTGCGTTCGCCCCGGTTGGGGTTGTTCATTCTTCGGTCCTCCGTGTGATCAGCGGCGCGTCGCGTGCCGTGTCCCATTCTAAGGCCATGGCCGCCCCGTTCGCGGCAGGCCCGCCGGCCGAATTCATTGATCTACATCAACCGAAGTAGGGCACTGCGTCGCTACATTCCCACTGTGCGAAGGCAACGGCGCTCGCGCACGCTTCGAAGGGGCCAACGATGGCATCACTGAAATACAAGCAATGGTCGGTCGTGACGGCGAGCACGGCGGCGTTCACGGTCTGTTTCATGGTGTGGATGATGTTCGCCGTGATCGGCATACCCATCAAGGAGTCCCTGGGTCTCAACGAAACGCAGTTCGGCGTACTGGTGGCGCTGCCGGTGCTCAC
>CAZULX010000112.1:0-2820 GCA_964621335.1 uncultured Streptomycetaceae bacterium | reverse complement strand
CCGACATCAACATGCAGTACATGGTCTCGGTCATGCTGCTCGACCGCACCGCCACGCTCGAAGCGGCCCACGACATCGAGCGCATGAACGACCCGAAAGTGCTCGAGATGCGGGCGCGCGTCGAGCTGCTCGGGGACGATGTGTTGCAAGCCGCGCTGCCGATCCGGCAGGGCATCGTGGATATCACGCTCAAGAACGGCCGGGTGCTGCACCATCACACCCAGAACGTGCGCGGCACCCCGCAGAACCCGATGACGCGCGAGGAAGTCGAGGAGAAGTGCTACGGCCTGCTGCGCCCCGTGATACGCAGGAAGCGGGGGAAGGCGCTGATTGATGCGGTCTGGAACATCGAGCGCGTCGGCAACGTGCAGGAGCTTCGATCCCTCTTCAGGGCGTGAGAGAGGAGCCCATGACGACCACCACGATATCCCGAACGCTCGCGCTGCTGGTCGGCGCGCTGACTTTGTGCCCCGCGGCAGCGCTCGCCCAAGCGTGGCCGAGCAAGCCCATACGCGTGATTGTCCCGTTTCCGGCCGGCGGGGGGGTGGACTATATCGGGCGCCTCGTCGCCAAAGGCCTGTCCGAACGCCTCGGCCAACAGGTGGTGGTGGACAACCGCCCCGGGGCCAGCGCCATCATCGGCATGGAGCTCCTGAAAGGATCGGCCCCGGACGGCTACACCCTCGCGGCCGCCTCCGCCGGCCCGCTCGTGATCAACCCGCATATATTCGCGAAGCTGCCGTACGACAGCCTGCGGGACTTCACGCCGATCAGCAACATGTCCACTTTCCCTTACCTGCTGGTGACTCACCCTTCGCTGCCGGTCAAGAACGTCAAGGAGCTCATCGCGCTTGCCAGGGCGAGACCCGGCGAGATCGCCTACTCGTCGCCCGGGACGGGCAACGGGCAGCACCTGGCCACGGCGCTGTTCGCTTCGATGGCGAAGGTGAACATACTTCACGTTCCGTACAAGGGAAACGCGCCCGCGGTCGTGGCCCTGGTGTCCGGCGAAACCCAGCTCACGCACAGCAGCATCCCGGGGATACTGCCTCACGTGCGCGGCGGCAGGGTCAGGGCGCTGGGGGTCGCCACCGCCCAACGCATCCCGTCGCTCCCCGAGTTTCCGACGGTCGCCGAAGCCGGCCTTCCCGGGTTCGAAGCCTTCGGGTGGGCCGGCATGATCGGGCCGGCGAACATGCCCCGGGATGTCCAGCAAAAGCTCAACAAGGCGATCGTCGATACGCTGATGCAGAAGGACGTCATCAAGCGGATGCTCTCGGATGGCGCCGTGCCTACCCCCACCACCACGGAGGAATTTGCCGTTTACCTGAAGTCGGATCTGAAGAAGTGGGGTGACGTGGTGAAACTGGCGGACGTCACGGCGCGGTGAGCGCACCGATCCACGCATGATCGGCGATGTCGAATAACGCGTTCTCAGGCGCTTTGAATTTGTCCGAGCGCTTCGGCCGATAGTTCTTCGCCTTTTCATCCGGGTCCTCGGGCAACTCGGAGTAAGGGACGCATCCGTTCTCCAGGCACTTCTTCGCCGTGCCATCCAGACTTCGACGTAGACGCCGAAGTGATGCAGCCCGGTGAAGTCGAGGCCGTGGTCGAGCTGGTCCTGCTGGAATTGCAGTACCGAAATGTTGAGATGGCCGTCCGTCAGCACCACGCCTTTGGCGCGCGGATTGTCGAGCCGTTTCACTTCCGTGAAACCAAAAACGCGTTTGTAGAACTCCGCCTGCGCGTAGGGATCCCGGCTGGCGATTGCGAGGTGCTGGATACGGGCCATCGTGTACTCCTCGTGTGGGGAAGCGCTGGATAGACAATCGAAAAATAAGAGATACGCGAGCGCGGTGCAAGCTGCCGCCGGGATCGAGCGGCCCAGGACTGTTTTCCGCATCGACGCCGAACGCAGGCGTCTATAAAGTCGGGATTCGCGCCGAATAGAAACCAGAGAAGGGCAAAGCCATGACCGACGCCGAAATGATCAAGCATCTGTGGACGCACAAGACGCAGGACCATCCGGTTTTTTCCGACGAGGAGCTCATGATCGAGCGCGGCGAGGGCGTCCATATCTGGACCCGCGGCGGAAAGAAGCTCATCGACGGGTTTGCCGGGCTCGCGGTGGTGCACGTGGGTCACGGCCGCGCAGAGATCGCGGACGCGATCCGCGAGCAGGCTGCAAAGCTTGCGTACTATCCGACGACGCGCCAGTTCTCGAACCGCCCCGCGGCTGAGCTCGCGGCGAAGCTCGCGACGCTCGCGCCCGGCGATCTCGATTACACGCTCTACGCGGTGAGCGGCGCCGAGGCCAACGAGCGCTCGATTCAGATCGCGCGTCACTACTGGCTCCAGGTCGGGCGTCCGCGGAAGCACAAGATCATCGCGCTGCAGGGCGGCTACCACGGCGCCACGATCGGCACCTTCGGTGTCGGTGGCAGCGCTGACCAGATAAAGCCCTACGAGCCCTATCGATGGAGCGGCTTCACGAAAGTCGCCGTTCCATACCCGTTCCGGGACAGGGGTGGCGGCACCGACGAAGACCTGGTGCGCCGTTGCGCGGACGCGCTCGCCGATGCCATACGTGACGCGGACCCTGAAAGCGTTGCGGCCGTGATCGTGGAGCCTGTGCTGGGCGCCGGCGGCTGCATCATCCCGCCGCTCGGCTGGCTTGCCCGCGTGCGCGATATCTGCGATGACCTGGAAGTACTGATGATCGCGGACGAGGTGATCACCGGATTCGGGCGGACCGGCAGGTGGTTCGGCGTGCAGCACGAAGACGTCGTCCCGGACCTGATGTCGGTCGCGAAAGGCATC
>CAZULX010000111.1:0-4482 GCA_964621335.1 uncultured Streptomycetaceae bacterium | reverse complement strand
AGCACGTCGATGTGCTTCATGCCGTTCACCGGGTCGCCGCCGGTGCCCACGCAACTCGACTGGCCGAGACCCACCGCGGTGAGCTGGCCCACCGCTTCATAGGTGAGCGTACCCGAGCGCGACACCACGCCGATCGGCCCGTTCTTGTGGATGTGGCCCGGCATGATGCCAATCTTGATTTCGTCAGGCGTGATGACCCCGGGGCAGTTCGGTCCGATCAGCCGTGTCTTGCGCCCCTGCATCCGGTATTTGGTGCGGAGCATGTCGCGCACCGGGACGCCGTCGGTGATGCAGATGACGAGATCGAGATCCGCATCGACGGCCTCGTCGATCGCCGCGGCTGCAAAAGGCGGCGGCACGTAGATCACCGACACGGTCGCGCCGGTCGCGGCTTTCGCTTCCTTCACCGTTTCGTAGATCGGTATGCCTTCGAAGCTCTGCCCGCCTTTCTTCGGCGTCACGCCTGCGACGTAACACTGCTTCCCGTTCGCATACTCCTTGCCCATGCGAGTGTGGAACTGGCCGGTCTTGCCGGTGATGCCTTGCGTGATGACCTTGGTATTCTTATCGATCAGGATGCTCATGGCTTTTCACCGCTGATGGCCTTCACGACTTTCTCGGCCGCGTCCGCCATATTGGAAGCGGAGATGATAGGCAGACCCGACTCGGTGAGGATCTTCTTGCCGAGGTCGACGTTCGTGCCTTCGAGCCTCACCACCAGCGGCACTTTGAGGCTCACCTGGCGCGCCGCCGTCACGACGCCTTCCGCGATGACATCGCACTTCATGATGCCGCCGAAGATGTTGACGAGGATCGCTTTCAGGTTCTGGTTCTTCAGCATGATCTTGAACGCTTCGGTCACCTTCTCGGCCGAAGCGCCGCCGCCGACATCCAGGAAGTTCGCGGGACTGCCGCCGTAGAGCTTGATGATGTCCATCGTCGCCATCGCGAGCCCCGCGCCGTTCACTAGGCAGCCGATGTCGCCGTCGAGCTCGATATACGCGAGGTCGAACTTCGACGCTTCAATCTCGGCGGGGTTCTCCTCGTCGAGGTCGCGCAGCGCCACCAGCTCGGGATGCCGGAAGAGCGCGTTGTCGTCGAGGTTAATCTTGGCGTCGAGCGCGACGACTTTCTCATCGCCGGTGACGATGAGCGGGTTCACTTCGAGCAGCGAGCTGTCGGTCTCGTCGAACGCCCGGTAGAGCGATTTGAAAAGGTCGCGCGCCTGTGCGAGCGCCGCCTGCGGGATGCCGATCTTGCGCGCCATGCCTTCCGCGTCCGCGTCGGTCAAGCCGGTCTTGGGGTCGATCGCGATCTTGTGAATTTTCTCGGGCGTGTGCGCGGCGACTTCCTCGATGTCCATGCCGCCTTCGCTGGAGGCCATCAGCACCACGCGCTGCGACCCACGATCGACGACCATGCCGAGGTAGAGCTCTTTCCGGATGTCGGCGCCTTCCTCGATCAGGAGCCGGCGCACTTTCTGCCCTTCGGGGCCGGTCTGGTGGGTCTTCAGCTGCATGCCGAGGATCGCGGCTGCGTGGCTTCGCACCTCGTCGCTCGACTTGGCCACTTTGACGCCGCCGCCTTTGCCGCGGCCGCCGGCGTGAATCTGGGCTTTCACGACCCACACGCTGCCACCCAGCTTCTCCGCCGCCTGGACGGCTTCGTCCACGGTGAAGCAGGCGATCCCGCGCGGCGTGGGCACCCCGAATTTCCTGAGGATTTCTTTCGCCTGGTACTCGTGAATCTTCATTGTGCAGCCTTCCTGGCGCGAGTCGCTCGCATTGGCGACGATCTCAGCTGGAGAATCTCACACCGGTGCGAAACCGGGCCTTGACCGCAGTCAAGTTCGCGCCTGGGAGCGCGGCCAACATCGGTTTTCTTTCAAGCTTTTGCGGATGGCGACGCGACCGGGAGCGACGCCGCGCGGGAAGCTGGGAGGGACGACGGATCGGCTCGGCGAGTATATCAAACGCGCGCCCTGCCCCCAGCTAAAGGAAGCGCTCACTAACTTCGAGCAAGAGGATGAGCACCGTTGTCCTTCCCCGAGCAGTCCGACCGAATCTTTCCGCAGCGCAATATCAGCTTCGGGAAGAACCGGAGAAGGACGCGGCTTCGCCCTGGAGGGGCGAGATCCGGCAAGGCAAAAAAAAGCGCAACCCGTAGGGGCTGCGCTGAACGTTCCACCAAAGGAGGAGGATTTTGGAGGAGTGTGCCTAGACTCGGGGAGAGCTTCGACACGAGTTCATTATGCATCAGCGCTAACCCCGGGGCAACGCTTTTGTGTTGCTATGCAGTATATATTTTGTGCGACCTTGGCTCAGAAAAACTAAGCCGAAGCAGCCGCCGTTAGCGGACGATGAGCACGGGGACTTTGGTGTGCGTGAGCACCTTGCGGGTCTCGCTCCCCAGCAGGACTGCCGCGAGGCCTTTGCGGCCGTGAGAGGTCATCAGGATCAAGTCGCACGCCGTGGCGTCGCACGTGCGCAGTATGGCGTCGTACGGGTGGTCGCTGGTCTCGCACACGGTCGAGCACGGCACGCCCGCCGCGGTGGCGGCGTCGCGTATGTACCCGAGATAGGTGTCGGCCCGCGACTTCGCCTCCTCCTCTATGCGCTCCTCGGTCACCGGGTCGAAAGCGCCTTCGTAGGCGATCAGCAGATGGTAATCGGGAATGACGTGTACACCGGTCACCCGCGCACCGTGAAGCTTCGCGAGGTCGATGCCCTTGCGGACGGCTTGCTGAGACTGCTCGGACCCGTCGGTCGGGATCAGGATGTTTGTGAACATCTCTCCTCCACATGCGGCGACACGCATTTTGCGTTCCGCCATTTGGACTGCCTGAACAAGCTTGTCGCTCCGCGCAGGGACTGTCAAGCCCCGCGCCTGGGTCGCGGCCGCGCGTGATGTAATAAGCTCCGCACACTCACTTTCCCTCGCCGATGGAGGCTCCCCTGAGCACCACGATCATGCTCGCAGGTGATGTCAATCTCATGAACGTCACCGACCCGCGCGCGCCTTTCACGCGCGTCACCGGCGTGCTTGCCGCCGCCGACGTCCGTTTCGCGAATCTCGAATGCTGCTTCTACGAGCCTGCGGGCGCGCGCTCGCTCAGCGACGAAGGCTTCTACGCCTCGCGCGCGATGGCACAGGGCCTGCGGCTCGCCGGCTTCGACGTCGCCGGAACCGCGAACAACGTCAACTACGGCGCAGAGGCGATCACGTCGTCCCTGAAAGCGCTCGACGAAGCCGGCGTCGCCCATACCGGGAGCGGCGCGAACAGCGCGGGGGCGCACGAGCCGGCTTACGCCACAGCCAAAGGCGTGAAAGTGGCTTTCCTCCAGCGCACGTCGGTGTACTGGCCGACCAACCACGAAGCGGGCGAGCACAGCCCGGGGGTGGCGGCGTTGCGAGGAAACACCGCTTATCGCGTTCCGGCGCACAAGTACCGGCCCGACGTTCCGCCGATGAATCGCCCCGGCCTCCCGCCTGATGTGATCACGTGGGCCGAGCCCTCTTACCTGCAACGCCTGCGCGAAGACATAGAGCGAGTACGAAAGGAAGCCGACCTTGTGGTCGCGTCGCACCACTGGGGGCTCCACAAGGACGTGCTCCAGTACATGACCGAGATCGCGCACGCCGCGATCGACGCCGGCGCCGACGTGGTCGTCGGACACGGACCGCACTACTCGCTGCCGGTCGAAGTCTACAATGGCAAGCCGATCTTCTACGGCGTTGGAAGCTTCTCCTTCCACACCGGACACGGCGGGCTCAAGCACGGCGACTGGGTCGGCATGCTCGCGCGCGTGGTCGTGGACAAAGGCAGGACGACGGAAGCCGCTTTCAGGCTGGTGCGCCACAACGAAGACAACGAGACTTACTTCTGCGACCCGGCGAAGGAAAGCGCGGCGCTGGAAGAGATCACCAAGCGAAGCAAGGTGTATGGCACGAAGTTCACGATTGCCGGCGAGGAGGTCGTGATCGGTTTGTAAGCGGTGCATTGCCAATGCACAAAGCGCCGGGTCGGCCGCGTCCTTCTCGCCCCTGTTCGGCGCCGCCACTCGCGTGGCGGGCACCCTGCGTGTGCTCGCCGGGGCCGGCGGGCTGCGGAACTCACGCACCGCTCCTTTTCTCGCATGCGCCATCTACGCGGACAGCTCGTAGGGTGCGTCGATGACGCACCGCGCTCACACCTCGCGTGCGCCGACCTTTAAGAGCTCGCCAACGCGCTCCGAAGCCTTGAGCCCCGAGCCCGTCAACACGAGCACGGTTTTCTCGCCGGCCTTCACCGCCCCGGATTCGATGAGCTTCGTCAGGCCCGCCGCCGCCGCTGCGGAGGTCGGCTCGACGTACAGGCCTTTGTGCGCGAGCACGCGCAGGGCATCGACGATTTCCGCTTCGCTCACCGCGGCGATCGCGCCGCCGGAATCGCGCACACCGCGCAGGACTTCCTTCACGCGCGTGGGCTTGGACGATGCGATA
>CAZULX010000110.1:0-3864 GCA_964621335.1 uncultured Streptomycetaceae bacterium | reverse complement strand
CACGGTGGCGATCGCGAGGCGGCCGGGAATCGCCCGCATGACACGGTTCACGAGCGCGAACATGTCGCGGGCGGCGCCGCATTTGGCGAGAAACTCGCCCATCAGCATGAAGAGCGGTATCACGGCGAAGACGTAGTCGCGGATCGCTTCGTAGGCCGTGCCTCCGACGAAGGTGGCGACCAGTTGCAGGTCGCCCGTCATGAGATAGATGCCGAGCATCGCCGCCGAGCCGAGCGCGATGGCGATGTGCACGCCGCTGAAGACGAGCGCGAGGAGCACGGCGACCAGGATCAGCATCTCGGTGGTGCCGAACATGGCGCTACGCTCCCGGTGGACTGCCGGCGTTCATCGGCCCGGCACCGGTTCGCTCCCGGCGAGTCCCAGGGCGCCCCTGATGTTGTCGACGGCGGCGAGCACGTAGGCGAGCAACGCGAGCGCCGAGCCCACCAGTACGGTGAGGCGCGCAGGCCACGCCGGAACGCGCAGCGCGCCTTCGCCTTCGTATTCACCCGAGCGCCAGGCGTGCAGCAGCGGTTCGTAGCCGCCGTAGAGGATCACGCCGAAGAAGAGCGCCCCGAGGAGACAGCCGAATGCGGCGAGCGCCGCGCGGCCGCGTGTCGGCAGCAGGCTGCTCAGCGCGGTCACCCGCAGCATGCCGCCGCTCCTGATCGCATAACCCACCTGCAGAAAGCAGATGACGACGATCGCCATCGAGACGATTTCGGGCGTGCCCTGCACCGGCGCGTTGAACGCGACGCGGCCGATCACATCGGCGACGACGAGAAACGAGAGCAGGAAAGCGAGCGTCGCCGAGAACGTGAGCAGTGCCCTCGCGGTCCAGTCACTGAAGCGGTTCAGCATGTAGGCGATGCGATCGACAGCACGGGGCACGGGCCCGCGCCGCGCCGGGCGCGCGACGGCGGGCCCCGCGGGCGCCGGGCGCTATTTGACCGGGTAGCGCACCGGCCATTTATGGCCGGCCTTCTCGGCCTCTTCGAGCGCGAGCTTGAGAACCCGGCTTGCCGGCAGGCCCGCCTTGTCGAGCTCGGTGGCTTTTTCCTGCGGCCAGCCTTTGAGCGAGTTCGCCCAGTCGACGCGCACCGAATCCGGGAGCTGTTTCACGATCGCGCCGCCTTTTCTCAGCTGATCGAGCTGTTTCGGATACGCGTCGAGATTCACCGTGCCGGTCCTCGCCTCGTACTCGCGTCCCACCTCGAGGATGATGGCCTGCACGTCTTTCGGCAGCTTTGCCCAGCGCTTGTTGTTGATGGTGAGGCCGTGCCAGGTGATCGCACCGAATCCGATCTCGGTGTAGTACTTCCCGACTTCGTGCAGCTTGAAATTGACGTAACCGGAAGGGAACATGATCCAGCCCTGGTACACGCCGGTCTGCATCGAGGTGTACGATTCCGGCAGCGAAGACTGCACGGGAACGGCCCCGGCATATTCGAGCCACTTCAGGTTGAGGCCGGCGCCCGCGAGCTTCCTGCCTTTCAGGTCCGCGACCTTGTTCCACTCGAACGTGGTGCCGAGGTTGTAGCCGTTGTCCGCGATCAGACCGATCAGCTTCTGGTTGAACTTGTCTTCGAAAACCTTCGAAAGATAGGGCACCTTGTCGTAGACGCGGCGCGCGACGGTGACGCTCTTCACCGGGTCCATGGTGCCGAAAGGCAGCATCACCTGGAAAGCGTGCAGCGGCAGGTTCGAGGGCTCGAAGCAGAAGCAGAAACCGCCGATGTCGATGATGCCGGACTGAACGCCCTCGAGCGTGTCGGCCACCTTGACGATCGAGCCGCCGTAGCCTTCCACGAACTCGATCTTGTGCTTGGTGCGGGCGGCGACGCGCTTGGTCACCTCCGGCACGAAGAAGTTCTGCATCAGGTTGACGTAAGTGTTCGCGGGCGGATGGCCGGAGGCGATGCGCAGCCTGATGTTTTCGGCCTGCAGCGGCATCGCGGTGAGTGTGAGGGGTACAGCCAGAAACAGGGCCGGAACGAGCCCGCGGTGCACGAATCGCATGATGGATCCTCCTTCGGGTGTAGAGCCCGGTCCGCCGGGCTTGTTGTTAAGGCCGCGCGTGCGGCATCAGACCACGCCTTCCATGAGCTGTACTTCGACCAGGTTGCCTGGCGCGACGTTGCCCTGATCGGTGGGCAATATGATGAAGCAGTTCGCCTCCGACATCGAGCGCAGTATCCCCGATCCCTGCTCGCCGGTGACGTGCACGCTCCACTGGCCGTCCTTGTCGCGTCCGAGTATGCCTCGCTGGAACTCGGTGCGCCCGGGTGCTTTTTTGAGCGACGACGTGCATGGCACCCTGAAAGTCGGCACGGTCTCCACCGGGTCCTGCCCGGAGAGCTTGAGGAGCGCGTCGCGCACGAACTGGTAGAACGTCACCATCACCGATACCGGATTCCCCGGAAGGCCGAAGAAGTGGGCGCCGTGTATGCGCCCGTACGCGAGCGGCCGCCCCGGCTTCATCGCGATTTTCCAGAAGACGACTTCGCCGAGCTTGCCCAGCAGCACTTTCACGAAATCGGCTTCGCCGACCGAGACGCCGCCGCTCGTGATGACGACGTCGGCCGCATCCGCAGCCTCCTTGAATGCGGCTTCGAGACGCTCGGGGACGTCGGGCACGACGCCCATGTCGAGGACTTCGCAGCCGAGGCGCTCGAGCATGCTGTGGATCGTGTAGCGGTTGCTGTCGAAAATCTGGCCTTCCTTAGGCACCGTTCCGATCGAGACCAGCTCGTCGCCCGTGGAGAAGAACGCGACGCGCAGCTTGCGGTAGACGCTCAACTCGGGAATGCCGAGTGAAGCCGCGAGTCCGATTTCCGCCGGTCGCAGGCGCCGGCCCTTCTTGAGCGCCGCCGCACCCGCCTTGAGGTCTTCGCCCGCGCGGCGCAGGTTTTGTTCCCTGCGATGGCCGCCGCCGATGGTGACCTTGCCCTCGGCCGCTTTGACGTGCTCCTGCATGACGATCGTGTCGGCGCCCTTGGGCACGACGCCGCCGGTCATGATGCGCACCGCCTCGCCCGCTTTCAGGGCGCCGGCGTAAGGCGCACCGGCGAAGGCGGTGCCGGCGACGGCGAGCGTTACTTCGCCGTCCGACTTGAGGTCCGCGTGCCGCACCGCATAACCGTCCATCGCGGAATTGTCGTGTGCGGGCACGTCGAGCGGCGAGATCACGTCGGCGGCAAGCACGCGCCCGAGCGCTGCTCGTACGTGGACGCGCTCGATCGCGCCGATGGGCGTGAGAAAGCGCGCGATGACTTCACGTGCTTTGTCTACCGGCATCGAATTGGGATCGTAATCGTCAGCGCAGGAGAGCGCGGGCAGGGAGGCAGGTTCGTTCATATCGCACCGGCAGGTCGTGACCTGGATAGGGATGGATTCTACCTGCAGGGTCACGATCATGACGATGCCCGCGCTCACAGTGCGATGGCGAAGTCGTTAGCGCCCGGACGCTTTCCAGATTTCACTGCTGTGGCATCGCCTTCAGCAAGCCCGCCTCCATGCATATGCACGGTAGTGCCTATATTTGCCTAGCTTTGTCTCGTTATGCATACTCTCCAGTAAGAGCTCATATGTAAAGCGTTGCATGTATGGCGGTGCACGTCGATTTCTCGGTGTCGTGGCTGGCTTCCGCGAAGCTGCCGCAGGGCCATGCCGGTATATTGTTGAGGCTCCTCGACGCGATCGGCAGGAGCGGGTCGGTCAAGCTCGCGGCGCAGGCGCTGGGCGTTTCGTACCGGCACGCGTGGGGTTTGCTCGCTCAGGCCGCGGACGCGTTCGGTGCACCGCTGGTCGAGATGAAGCGCGGCCACGGCGCGCGTCCGACGCTGCTCGCGGAGAAGCTTCTGC